>CBDUFM010000271.1:0-4822 GCA_965366325.1 uncultured bacterium | reverse complement strand
GCGACAGGCAATGGCGGCTACGCTATCTAAATCTGCTGCTGACGCGCTTGAGGTAGAGTCGTCAAAGGAAGAAACGCGCCAGCATGAGCGAAAACAGGCTTCGCGTTCGCGCGTAGCCAGTCAGGAAGCAGCGCTCAACGGCATGAGTGTCGTGTTAACTGGTCAAAGTAAGCAGGCGCACAAATTGAAAGCGATACTCGTTGCGATTGTTGCTGTAGCGGTTGCGCTGGTGGCGATATTTTATGTAGTGATGTCCTCTAATTCAGCCCAGCAGCAAGCCCTAGCTTATTACGCTGAATACCCTCCAGCCGAACGCCAAAAATATCCAGAACGTTTACGTTATTATATGGAAAAAATGTGGTACGTGGCCTTGCCAGCCAGCGTAAAATCGTCCATCGTCATTGTTGATATTCATAAGGCGCAGATGTCGGGCCCAATAGAAACGCTGTCTACCGATGGTGCAGCAGCGTATATCGCGCAATTTAAAGATATGACGCACTTGTATTTAGATGAGCATTGGCAGGCCACCGCAGAGGAAGAAGCTTTGCGTACGAGTTTACTCGAAGAGGACCCTGAGGGTTTATCCAATACCTTGCGCACCTTGCCAGATATATGGGTGAGTAAGGGTGACGAAGAGCTGGCGCGTTCGTTGTGGTGGGCTGATGGCGGTAAGACGAGTGGTGGGTTTCAATTAGCGGGCAAATTGTTGGCGCTAAAAAAGAAGGTCGTTGAGACGCGCCGTATTCCGCAGGAACTGGCCAAGCAGATGCCAGATCAAACGGCCGCGCATATTTTGAGTCATCTCTTTATTGGTGAAACGGACTTCAAGGGTGGGCAGGCTTGGCAAAAGGCCCTGCTTGCTGGTGCAATACCAACGTCTTTGCAGATTCAACGTTTTACCGGCGAAGGAGCGATGCTTACTGATACGGGTGATAATACTGAGTTGGTCTTTGGAACAGCATACCAAGGTATGCTGCTGCGTTGTGATGGACTTGCTGAGGCAGATGAGCAGGGGAATGATTGGCGTGTCTTTGAAGTACAGCGCCTTCCCTAGTTATCACTTCATAAGTTACTGAAATAAAAAAGGCATGTGCGAGTGAACTCACACATGCCTTTGTTGTTTGTGCGCAATTACGATTTTAGATAGCGCCGGCCATCAAGCTTTGAATGCGTTTTGCAAAACCAACGTTGTCCTTGATTTGTGAGCCATCAGCAAGAAGTGCTTGGTCACGCAGGACTTGGATATAGTCATTGAGTGTTTGCTGTTTGCTTTCATCGCCATGCAACTCATTTAATTTCTTAATTAATTCATGCTCTGGATTAATTTCTAAGATGCGTTGCTGTGGCGGCAGGGCTTGACCATTTCTGCGTAATAATTCTTCCATTTGATTGGTGACACCGCCAGCATCATTTACTATGCAGCATGGGGAATCGGTAAGACGTTTTGAGAGACGCACTTCTTTGATTTCTTCGCCGAGACATTCCTTAGCATAGTCCATGAATGGTTTGAAACCTTCACTTAATTTCTCAAGTGCTTCTTTATCTTCGTCATCGGCAAGGTCATCTGCACCACTGTTAATATTCAAGATTTGTTTTTCTTGGTATTGGGTGAGGTGTTGAACGAGCCATTCGTCAACTGGGTCGGTGAGGAATAAGACTTCGTAGCCTTTGCTGACATAGCCCTCTACGTGTGGGCTGCCTTTTGCAGCAGCAAGGCTGGCGGCAGTGATAACGTAGATTTTTTCTTGGCCTTCCGGCATACGTTCTATGTAAGCATCGAGTCCAGTTTTAAGTGTGTCTTCGGACTCTTGCGTAACAGTCCATGAGCTTTCAAAGCGCGCTAATGCAGCGAGTTTGTCTTTGTTTTCAAAATCTTGCACGATGCCTTCGCGTAACACATTGCCAAAGTTTTCGTCAATCTGTTTGAAGAGTGCTTGGTCTTCTTCTTTTTCGCTTTTGCTTAATTTGCTAATGTGATCAAGGACGCGTTTAACCAGTTGCTTGCGTAATTTACCAACCGTGCTTTGTTGCTGTAGAATTTCACGGCTAACATTGAGCGGTAGGTCATCGCTATCGACCACGCCTTTAACAAAGCGCAGGTATTCTGGCAAGAGGTCTTCGCATTCATCCATAATGAAAACGCGACGGACATACAGCGAGAGTCCCTTTTTGTTACGATCAAACATGTCGAAGGGCTTGCTGCCAGGAATAAACAAGAGTGAGCTAAAGGTGAGCGTGCCTTCCACGTTGAAATGAATCCAGGTTGCGGGATTGTCCCATTGTTTACAGGCAGTTTTGTAAAAGCCTTTGTAGTCGTCGTCGCTAATGTCTGACTTCGACTTCGTCCACAGGGCTTTACCTTCGTTGACTTGTTCGGGTGCAGTGGCTGCTTCTGCTTCTTCTTCCTTTTTCTCTTCGTCGTTACTTTCGGTGGCAACAGGCAACGCTGGCATGTAGATGGGGTAGGAGACAAAGTCGCTGTATTTTTTGATCAGGCCACGCAGGCGATGGGCGTCACAGTACTCGTGGGCATTGTCGCGTAGATAGAGCGTGATGGTGGTGCCGCGTTGTGGGCGCTCGATCTGTTCGAGATCGAAGTTGCCGTCACCGGCACTTTCCCAGCGGACCCCTTCTGCGGCACTGAGACGGGCGCTGCGGCTTTCGACCACGACACGTTCGGCGACTATAAAGGATGAGTAGAAGCCGACCCCAAACTGACCGATCAGGCTCTTGAGGTCAGACTGCTTGTCTTCATCGACGCTGCCAAGGAACTCTTTGGTGCCACTTTTGGCGATAGTGCCAAGGTTCTCTTTGGCCTCTTCGAGGCTGAGGCCGATGCCGTTGTCGGTGATAGTGACGGTGTGCGCTTCGTCGTCAAAGTCGATGTTCACGCGTAGATTGTCATCACCTTTGAGCAAATCTGGCTGAGTAAGGGCCTCAAAGCGCAGTTTATCACAGGCGTCTGAGGAGTTGCTGACGATTTCACGGAGGAAAATCTCGCCCTCAGAGTAGAGGCTGTGAATCATGAGGTGGAGGAGTTGTTGAACTTCTGTCTGAAAGGTATGCTGGGTCATGGGTGCTCCTGGACAATAATTGCTAAAGAGGCCTTCCTATACGGGTACAAATGGCAATGCCAAGTGCTTAGCCTGCTATTGTGACCTGTTGAGCACTGCTGCCCTGCGTCATGAGTTACACACACTCGCTATAGTGATGTGATCCCTACCTTTGACGCTGAAATTGTCCATGCCACGATACCGTGCTCCTTAGTCCTAGGCAGTGTAGCTAAATACCTTGTTTCTAGATATTTAGCATTGCTTGGCAGGGAGTCCGTTAAGGGGGTTTTATCGTATGGATGCTTATCCCATTATTTGGGGCTTGGACATTGGACACACAACTATTAAAGCTGTGAAATTAGTCCGATCTGGTCCCGATGTTACTATTCAAGGTTATGCGATCGAGCCGATTGCGCGTGGTGAAGATGTTGACCGCGACATGGCAATTCTCGATTCATTGAAAGCCATTGTTGAGCGCGAAGAAATAAATGACGCGCCCGTCATTGTTGCGCTTTCGGGCCGACAAATATTTACCAAGACTATTAATGTGCCGGTTTTGAACCAAAACAAAATCGGACGCATGGTTGAATTGGAAGCACGGCAGCAGATTCCGGGCGACTTTAATGAAGTTGAATGGGATTACCATCTGTCGCCATCGATGGATGGTGCATCCTATGATGTCACCTTGTTTGCTGCGCGTCGCGAATTAGTTGGTAATTTGGTGACGCTCTGTGATTCCGCTGGCGTGCAGTTGGCAGGCGTCTCGGTTTCCAGTCTCGCTGTATATAACTTTGTGAATTACGACCAGGAATTCGAGGACGAAGAATCTGTCGTGATCTTGGATGTTGGTGCAGAGAATACCGACTTGGTGGTTTACCAAGATGAGCATCTCTGGATTCGTAACCTCGCATTCTCAGGTAACGATATTACGCGTGCCTTTGAAAAGAAATTCCGCGTTAGCTTTGAAGAAGCTGAAAAACTGAAAATGGAAGTGAACGATAGTCGTCAGGCTGATCGGATCATGAAAGTTGTCGAAAGCAGTCTGGGTGACTTGACCGCAGATGTGCAACGCAGTTTGGGCTTCTATAAGAGTCAAAATGCTGAAGCAAATTTTGAAAATGTCGTGGTGAGTGGTAATACATTCCGCATGGATGCCTTGAGTCCCTATCTCGCCAACCAGCTGGGTTATCCGATTATTACGTTGGTTGAACTTGAGCGCATTGCCGTTCACGATTCACTAGAGCGTGAGCAATTCGCGCATGATGTGCAGTCATTGAGTACCGCTATTGGTCTTGCCCTGCAGGGCGTTGGCGTTGCTTCGGCCTCGGTCAACTTGTTGCCGAAAAGTGTACGTATTCAGGCAATTCTCAAAACCAAGCGCTGGGCAGCCGTTGCTGCATTAATTCTGGTAGCCTTAGCTTTTGTCACGACCTACATGATTAAGAGTAATCGCGCTGCTGATTATGCGACGTGGAATGCAACTGTAGAAGCGCAGGCGAAAGAATTAGCGGCTGGCGAAGCGCCGGTTAAAGAATTGGTGGGACGCTTGGTGCCGCAGGCTCAAGAGATGGCCTCGTACCGCACCTTTGGTCAACAAAAGGGACATGTACAAGCGATTCAAATGGGTGTGGTCTCTGCAATTCAATCGGTGGCGCAGGATGATGAAATATCTTTGAAAGCACCTGCTCGTAAGCCGGTTAATGGTGGTGACCCCGTCACGCAGTCAGTATTTCTTGATTCTATTAAAATTCCTGAATTAGTACTGAATG
>CBDUFM010000270.1:0-4854 GCA_965366325.1 uncultured bacterium | reverse complement strand
GTCTTAGTGGAAAAAAGTCCGATACCTAAGCGCTTGCAAGGCGCGCTGTGTTCACGTATTAAGATTATGACCGACACCATGAATATTGCTGAGCGTGGTAAGCCGCAGGATGGACGTTTCCAGGTGAAGGTTGGTGGTTCGGCGATTGACTTTCGTGTGAGTAGTTTGCCTTTGGTGCACGGTGAAAAAATATGTATGCGTATTTTGGATAAATCGAACTTGGCGGGTTCCTTGGAATCGCTGTGTTTCGAGCCGGGTGTTTTGGATATTGTCAAACGCTCGATCGCGGCGCCGTATGGCATGTTCTTGGTGACGGGGCCAACCGGTTCCGGTAAATCAACAACCCTGTACTCGGCGTTGCAGGCGGTGATGACCATCGAAGAGAATGTGAACACCGTGGAAGATCCGGTAGAATTCGAAATCGATGGCTTAAACCAATGCCACGTGAACCCCAAGCGTGGCCTGACCTTCGCGAGTGCCTTGCGTGCGCTTTTGCGTCAGGACCCAGATACGATTATGATCGGGGAAATTCGTGACCAAGAGACGATTGAGATTGCGGTGAAGGCCGCGCTTACTGGTCACTTAGTGCTATCTACTTTACATACCAATGACGCACCGTCGACGATTAACCGTATTGTCGACATGGGGGTTGAGCCATTGATGGTGGCGAGTGCGGTCCTGGCCGTATCGGCACAGCGCTTGGGTCGTCGTCTCTGCAACGGCTGTAAGAAGAAGATGGAGCCCGAAGAAATGCCGACGAAGAAAGAATTACTGTCGTACGGTTACCTTGAGGAAGAAATTGAGGGTCTCGAAAGCTTTAAGCCCGTCGGCTGTAGTTTGTGTAACTCTGGTTATAAAGGACGTTTCGCGATGGTGGAATGTTTGGAGATGACCAACGAGCTGCGCCGCATTGTGATTGCAGGCGGTTCCAATGTTGAATTGCGAGACTGTGGCGTGCAGAACGGTATGGTGACCTTGCGTCGAGCTGGTCTGATGAACGCGATGCGTGGCATTACCTCTATTGAAGAGGTCTTGCGCCTGTCAGTTGGTTCGGACGACGAAGAGGATGCTGGTGGGGGCCATTAGCACGGCGAGTCCTTGGCTTTCGCTCTTTTTGGAAGAATTTGGATGTGTGTTCGCCAATTCGATGCTGGGGGAGAGTTTTTGACAAGCTTCTACTGGTATATGTGAAAAGACCACCATATTAGGAGGCCATGAGATATACATGTAGCCTCCCCGCTTTACTGAGTTTATGCATCTTAGCCATGCTCGGTTCTGTTCTTTCTCAACCCTTAGCTGCTGCGGATAATGCTGCAGCTGCGACGCCAGAACGTACGGTGATCTTTGCTCCGGTCGGACTGGGTCCATTTGCTGAAACGCATGCGGATGCCAGCAAACGTATCCCACGTGAGATGGTGGATTACGTTAAGCGTAACAAGGCGAAGTTCGAAGCGCGTTTGGCGGAAACCTTGCCAGCCGGTGATGCGGCTATTTGGCAGGATCCTAAAACGGCCAAACGCATGAGCAGCGGAGCGCATTACGCCATCGTTGCAACGATTGATGGTATTGAATCTAAAAAAGACATGTTGAATACGGGTAAGCAGAAAAAGCGCTCGTTGTTTGCAACAATGACGGTGCGTGCGATTAACCCAGAAGCCGGTGAGGTATGGGTGAAAACATTTACTGGTAAAGTGCCAGAGCGTTATTCTGAAACGGACGGTCAGGCATTGGGCCAGGAAAAACAAGCGGTGCAAAAAGCGGCTGCCAAATGTATGAATGCATTACTTACGTGGTTGAATAGTAAATATGATCCTGAGGCGGGACGCTTCAGGGCGGAGGACATGCCAGAAATTGGTTCACAACCTTTATTGGATATTAAATTTGATTCTATTCCACCGGGTGCAAAAATTTATGTCGACGAAGTATTCCGTGGGATTACGCCAACAACCGTTCCACTGTCTGCTCGTAAATGGACTGTGAAATTAGAGCGTCAGGGTTATCAGACATGGGTGAAGGCTGTTGAGGTGTCACCTGAAATGGTTATTCAACCCGCCTTGGAACCTGTCGGCGAAAAATAATTACTACATTATTCTGTGTTTATAAAGCCCGGTGAATTATTTCATCGGGTTTTTTCACAAAAAGGAATTAGCATGTTTCGTTGTTTAAGTTTGTTATTAGTTGTGATGGCTTGTGTATCCTGTCAGCGCGAGCGCGTATGGATTGAGCCAACAAAAAGCACGGTAGCGGACCCTAATAACATTGATGAGTCGATGGGGCGTTTGGTCTTGTTGGCGCCGGCGGCTATGACATTGATAGCGGATGTTTATGAAGGTGCGCCGAGCGGCTATGCGCATCAAGTCATGCGTTGGCTGAAGTTTGGGATTGGTAGTATGCAGTTTTTATATGGCCCAAGTTTGCCGCATGCTGCGGACCCAGTTTGGAATAAGGGTGCTTATGCGGGTGCACGAGGTGCGCACCTCATGATTTTATTAAGCTTGGATAAATTGGAAGAAGTTCCTGGATTAAATGGCCCCGGTGGTCAGGCGACCAATGTAAAAGCAACGGTAACCATGCGCGTCCTCAATGCACTTGGCGAAGAAATTTGGATCAAAACGCATGCGGCTGAGGTGGAAGATAAGAAATCACCAAAATTCAGATCTGGTGTGGGCTCAGCCCCAGGCAGTGCTGTGTGGAATGCGAATAAAAAATGCATTAGTGCTTTAAAGACGTGGCTCGATTCGAAATCTGATAAAGAAGTTTTCTCCAAGCCAGCTCCGAAAGCGCCTGAGCCAGTTGTAGCGGCACAAATAAAAGTGGCGATTACTTCAGAGCCGCTTGGTGCAGATGTCTTGGTGAATGGTGTGTTCAAGGGGAATACGCCTTTGGAAATCTATTTGCCAGCTAAAGAGCTAACGATTAGCATCGAGCGTAGTGGGTATAAGACCTGGTCGCGCAGTCTGAAGCCGAGCGAGGGTCTTGAGGTCAAGCCGGTCTTGGATCGCAATCCGTAGGCTGCACCGGAGTCAGCACTTGGCTATCCTGCAAACTGGCTTGTGTTTCCTGCGTAGTGTTAGGTGATGCAGGATTGTTGAAAAGAGCAGTGGGAGTATTGGCATGCGTTTAGCTGTTATTTGTTATCCTACCTATGGTGGTAGTGGTGTTGTTGCTACTGAGTTGGCTATTGGGCTTGCTGAGCGCGGACATGAAGTGCATGTTATTTCGTACGAGACGCCCTTTCGTTTATCATTTGCCAAGCCAAACCTCGTGGTGCATAATGTCGATGTCAGTGATTACCCGCTCTTTCAGCATCCACCTTATGCGCTGAATTTGACCAATAAAATAATTCAAGTGGTCAAGGAGCATGACATTCAGGTCATCCACAGTCATTACGCAATTCCGCATGCAAGTTCTGCGTGGATGGCGCGTGAAATTTTATGTCGCGAACATAAGCGTTGCGTGACCTTGGCCTGTACCCTGCACGGCACCGATATTACCTTGGTCGGTCGCGATCCCGCCTTTTATGAACTGACGCGCTTTGCCATGGAGCAGCAAGATTTATTGACTGTGCCCAGTGCGTGGTTGGCCGATGATACGGCTGAGGCATTTTCTGTTGATCGCAGCAAAATTGCGGTGGTGCCCAACTTTGTTGACCTGAAGCGCTTCTATCCGAAGAAGAATTGTGCATGGCGTAAGAATATTGCACCAGATGGCGAATTCGTGATCACCCACATATCGAATTTTCGGCCGGTGAAACGTGTCGATGAATTGGTGCGTGCCTTTGCGGTTTTGCGCAATCAGGACGTATCGGCGGTCTTGGCTTTAGTTGGGGATGGTCCTGAGTTGCCTAAGGCTGAGCAATTAGCACGCGACTTGGGTGTGCGCCAGGATTTACGTATTCTTGGGAAAATGACAAATATTGAAGATGTGCTGCAGGCGAGTGACGTGTTTATGTTACCAAGCCGGGCCGAGAGCTTTGGATTGGTGGCATTAGAGGCTATGGCCTGTGGAGTACCGGTTATTGGTTATCGTGCTGGCGGCTTACCTGAGGTCGTCGAAGATGGGGTGTCTGGTATTCTCTGTCCAGAGGGCAGCGATGTGTGTATGGGTGGGATTACCGCTCAATTATTAAATGACCCCGATCGTTTGACTGCGATGCGTACAGCTGCACGCAGCCAAGCTGAAAAATTTGCAGCCAAACCAATTATTGAAGAATATGAGCGACGCTTGATGGCATTGGCTCAATCTTGCGAAACGGAAATGTCTGAAGCAGAATGATGCGTGTTGCTGTTTCGAAGTCAGGCTCTTGCATCTTCATTTTTCTGTTAAAATGGTATTAAGTGTTTTCAATATTTAATCGTATGATTAAAAATCAATGAACGTCGAATAAATAATTGATTAAAAATTGATAATAATATCAAAATATACGCTCAAAAATAGAGCATTTGTTGCTGAATTGAAGTGCGACTGTGCAAAATTCTACGGTGAGTGTGTTATGTAAGTCATTGTCTGTAGAGTGTTTATGTAATTGGATTAAGCTGCTGTCAGATTGGCACCCTTGTCGCTCAAGATAGATCTCTTTCCTAAATTCCTCTATGGAGATCTCTGCAATGAGACAAGCATTAATGGCAACCTGTATGGTGCTAGTATATGCGGCGGCATGTTTGCTGACTGCATCCCAAGTTCGCGCTGAAGAAGAAGTCAAAATTGGTATTTTGCACTCCTTATCTGGAACCATGGCTATCAGTGAAACATCCCTACGTGATGTTGTCCTTATGGCCGCTGAAGAAATCAACGCTAAAGGCGGTGTTCTCGGCAAACAAATCAAACCAGTTGTTGTCGACCCTGCGTCTGACT
>CBDUFM010000269.1:0-4886 GCA_965366325.1 uncultured bacterium | reverse complement strand
AAAAGAGAATCATCGTAGGTAATCCCGGTCAGAAAATTGCATTAACGCCGAAGGGAGAGCGCTTTATTCGCACGCAGAGTCTTGATGAAATATTTAAAGGCTTGAAGTTTGATGCGACGGGTGGTCAACATCGTAATAATAAGGTCGGTGTTGGTGGCGAGCGGCAAACGGAAACTCGTCCATATCAATTTGGTGATGATATTAATAATATTGATTTTATGCGTTCCTTTCAGAATAGTTTTCGGCGTGGACTCAGTGTTGACGCTGGTATGATCGAAGAGGACTTAGAGGTTTACGAAACTGAGCAACATGTTTCTGTGGCAACCTGTTTGTTGTTGGATGTAAGCCACAGCATGATCTTGTATGGTGAGGACCGTATCACGCCAGCTAAGCGCGTGGCCATGGCTTTGGCTGAATTAATTAAGCAGAAGTACCCCAAGGATGCCCTGCATATCATTTTATTTGGTGATGTCGCTCAAGAGGTGAGTTTGCGTGACCTCACCTATTGCGGTGTTGGGCCTTATCATACCAATACTCGCATGGCTTTGCAGATGGCACGAGATTTATTGGTGCGTAAGAAACAGGCGAACAAACAGATATTTATGATCACCGACGGAAAGCCGACGGCTCTTTTTGAGCACGGTGAACTGTATATCAATTCTATGGGACATGACCCTAAGATTATCAATAAGACCCTCAATGAGGCCGCGGAGTGCAAGCGCCATGGGATTCCGATAACCACGTTTATGATTGCTCAGGATCCTTGGCTGGTGCGATTCGTCGAGGACTTGACAGCGATTAATAAAGGCCGGGCCTTTTATGCGAGTCTCGATAAGTTGGAGCAGACCGTTTTCGTTGATTTTATGAAAAACCGTAAGCGAAAAGTGCGTTAGGCACTAGTGCCGTAGCTGCAGCTTGCGTGCTGCTAGTGTCGCCATTGGTGCAAGTTGCAGGCTGCCTGCGATTGTTTCGGGGATTTTGCAGTTTAGGATCTATTATGCTCACAGCACATGAAGAAGCCGCGCGGCTCTATGCCTTATCTGGTGATGATTATCTGCGTTCGATAGGATTCATTGAAAATCAGTTAAATGTGATTTACACGCGTGCACAAGTACTTGTTGGTATTTCTGGTATGGTAATTACGGTTACTGGTTTCTCTGGTCGTCACATTGCTGAAACCTCGTTGTTGGCGCAGTACTTGGTGGTCATTGGACTTGGTGTTGTGTTGGCTGCAACTATTTGGGTGTTCTTGCGCGTCATGATTTTACGCTGGGCTACCGCGTATCTTACAGAAGATGCTATCGAAAGTATTGCTCAATTAATTAATTATCGAAATCAGAAAACCGTTGCATTTGAAATTGGCGGTAAGATTTTGGCTTGCGGTTTAGCCTGTTATGGGATTGCCGTTTCGCTCATGTTATTTGCTTAGGAACTATAAATGGTAGAGTCAGCTAATGGCCGTTGTAAGGCGGCGTTTTTTTGTAAGAGTGAAGATAATATTGCCTATGTGTATTCACTGGGGCGGGCTGAGCAGTTGCGTGAGACTTATGATTGTCTTGCGCCCATTATTTCGGAATCGAATTATAAAGAGCATGTACATCTCTTGGCTGATGTGGAGGTAATCTTTTCCACATGGGGAATGTGGTCTTTTTCTGAGGACCTCTTGGATGCGATGCCCAAACTGCGCGCTGTGTTTTATGCGGCTGGTTCGGTTAAGGGCTTTGCTGATCCGCTATTGGATCGGGGCATCACCCTGATGAGTGCGTGGGCAGCGAATGCGGTGCCGGTTGCAGAGTATAGCTTGGCCCAAATCTTATTGGCGAGTAAGCAATATTGGCAGCACATTCGTCATACCAAGTCACGTGAATCATTTATAAATGGAAAGGTGCCGCGCGAAACGTTAACGGGTATATTTGAGCAAAAGGTTGCGCTTATTGGTGCAGGGATGATTGGGCGTAAGCTAATCGAGTTGTTAAAGCCTTTTACTATTCATGTATCGGTGGTTGATCCGTTTTTGTCAGAGGCAGATGCCACTGCCTTGGGCGTCTCCTTGGTGAGCCTAGAGCAAGCATTTGCCGAGCATAATATTGTTAGTAATCATTTGCCAAATATTCCCGAGACGGTCGGTCTATTGACGGGTGCGCATTTTGCGTCGATGCCACAGGGGGCGACTTTTATTAATACGGGGCGCGGTGCACAGGTTGTTGAGGCTGAGCTACAGTCCGTCTTGGCTCAGCGTCCTGATATGGTTGCCCTGCTAGATGTCACATTCCCAGAGCCCGCTGTCGAGGAGTCGCCATTTTACACGGCCGATAACGTGTATTTAACCCAGCACATAGCGGGTTCGATAGGTAATGAAGTGGTGCGCATGGCAGATTATGCGCTGGCTGAATGTCAGAAGTTTTTAAATGGTGAAGCGTTAAGCTATGCTGTGAATAAAGAGATGTTAAAGACCATGGCCTAGACGGATTGTTTAAGCAATATGACCGCATCAGCAAAGCGTATAAAATATATATTTTGGGATAATGATGGGATCTTTGTTGAGACGGAGGAGTTGTATTTCCAGTCGACAAAAGAAACCTTGGCCCAGGTAGGCGTCGCATTAAGTCTTGATCTTTATCGAGATTTATTGTTGAACCAAGCACGGGGTGCTTGGTTTATGGCAGAAGAGAAGGGTTGTAGTACAGAGGATATTGCTGCCTTGGTTGTGCAGCGTAACAATCGATATGCGGAACTTATTGCCAAACGTGATGTTTTTGTAGAGGGGGCGGTGGAGGCCTTTTCGGCTTTGGTTGGTTTGCTGCCAATGGCAATTGTAACCTCGTCACGTGCTGAGCATTTTCAGCTAATTCATCGTGAGCAGCAGATCACGCGTCATGTAGAATTTGTCTTGTGGTCTGGAATGTATAAGGCCTCGAAGCCTGCGCCGGATCCGTACCTCATGGCTCTAGAGCGATCCGGAGCGAATCCAGAAGATGTCTTGGTGATAGAGGACTCTCGGCGTGGTCTACGCGCTGCTCATGCAGCTGGCCTTCGATGCTGGGTCATTCCCTCACAGATGACAGCTGGTCAGGATTTTTCATTGGCCGAGCGTGTTGTCGACAATATTGCTATGCTGCCGGACCTCATTAAGCCGCTGTTGTAGCAAGGCTTAGCTGTAGTAGCTCGTATGGATGTGTTTAGTCACAGCAAATGCGTAGAAATGTCTTGATTGTGGGGTATCGACTCTATCATTAAAAAAAACCAAAAAGTTGGTTTTAAATAAGCGGAGTTAGATATGGTGCAATACCCGACGAATGAAGAGCAATTAGACGCGATCTTGTCCAAGCCGTGGGATAAGGTAGTCGCTATGATGAAGCGACTTCAGGGCGATATCATGATACTTGGTATTGCTGGTAAAATGGGCGTAACCATGGGCTATATGGCCAAGCGTGCTATCGAAGCCGCTGGTGTCGACAAGAAGGTCTATGGTGTTGCGCGTTTCTCGAATCCGCAATCAAAGGCGGATTTGGAGGCTGGCGGTGTCATCTGCATTGCCTGTGATTTATTGGATCGTGCCGCGGTCGCAGAGCTACCAAAGGTTGAAAATATTCTCTATATGGCCGGCCGTAAATTCGGCACTCAAGGCACAGAGTCATTGACTTGGGCCATGAATGTGATGGTGCCGCATAATGTCATCGAGCATTTTCAGTCGTCGCGGATTGTTGCTTTTTCAACTGGCTGTGTCTATCCCTTGGTCTCCATGGCAGAAGGGCCATGTGACGAGACGGTCAAGCCAGCGCCAATTGGTGAATACGCGCAAAGTTGCCTAGGCCGTGAGCGTGTCTTTGAATTTGCCGCTGCTGAACAAGCGACACCAGTCTGTTTATACCGCTTGAATTACGCCATTGATCTGCGTTACGGCGTCTTGCATGACATTGCCCAAGCCATCTGGCATGATGAGCCAGTCGATGACTCGGTGCCCTATGTGAATATTATGTGGCAGGGTGATGCGAATAATCATGCCTTGTTATGTTTAGAGCACTGCGGTTCACCAGCGCAGATTATGAATGTGACAGGCCCTGAATTATTAAAAACCAAAGATTTAGCCTTGGCATTGGGTGCTGCGTTGGGCAAGGAAGTTACATTTAAAAATCAAGAGCAAGAGCTTGGCTATTTAAATGATGCGTCGCGCGCCTTGCATGCATTTGGCTCGACGACGATTGCTCCTGAAACCTTGGTACAGTGGCAGGCACAGTGGATTAAAGATGGCAATGCTAGTTTAGGAAAACCAACTCATTTTGAAGTCAGCACGGGGAAATTTTAAGATGCATAAATTAGATATTCCAGCAGCAATCATGGATGTTTTTAAGCGTGGTTGCGCTATACCGGCACAGCCATTGGCCTTGGATGCGAATCGGCAATTTGATGCGCAGCACCAAAAGGCCTTAACCCGTTATTATATTGATGCGGGCGTAGGTGGCATTGCGGTTGGCGTACATTCAACTCAATTTGAAATACGTGATCCCGATGTCGCGTTATTTGAGCCTGTGTTAAAATTAGCATCGGAAACTATAGATGCGTATGCTGCGCAACAGGGTCGACAGATTTTAAAAATTGCTGGTGTCTGTGGTCAGACGGCGCAAGCTCAAGCGGAAGCACGTTATGCCTGTGAACAGGGGTATCATGCGATCTTGCTCAGTTTGGCCGCATATGCAGACGCAGACATTCCAGAAATATTAGAACACTGTCGTACCTTGGCTCAAGAAATGCCGATCATTGGCTTTTATCTTCAACCATCCGTTGGTGGCCGTGAGCTGCCCTATGAATTCTGGCGCGCCTTCGCTGAAATTGACAATGTTATTGGGATTAAAATGGCGCCGTTTAACCGCTATCAAACCTTTGAT
>CBDUFM010000268.1:0-4894 GCA_965366325.1 uncultured bacterium | reverse complement strand
AAAAATAGGCAGTGCCAAAGCGAAGCGCAGGGGCCTGGGGAAGTATTCCCCAAAATAATAGCTAATCTCCCGCAGGAGACAGCTCATTTTCGCCCACGTAGTCATAGTTATCGCGGGCAATTTTTTCAATGACGTAGGCATCGTCTTCTTGGAGGCCCTTAAGTATCTCTTTTTTAATATGTACTTCTTCGGCACGGGCTTCAGCTTTGAGTTTTGCGGCATGCGCATTGTCTTCAATACGTTGATGCTCGGTTTGTCGATCACTATAAGTAGACCATACGGCGCTGATAACAACGGATGCGACTGCGGCATGAAGGGCAATTAGTAACAAGTTTGTTATTTTGTTGCTCATAAAAGTCTACTTCGATGAAGAAGGGTTAAGAGAGGGCTGCCTTAAGGGTGATATCTTGTTTGTGTATGCTTTTGTGGAGTTCTTCGAGTTTTGCGTCCATGTCCTGATAAACTTTGCTTGCTGCTTTGCGCGGTTTTAGGATTTGAACGGTGCGTTTAACCGATTTTGCAGCGCTATCGAGATCGTCAAAATTACCGATGCACAATCCGGCGAGTAGAGCTGCGCCAAGTGCTGCTGGATATTCACATGGGAAGCAATGAACCTCTGTTTCGGTCGCATCAGCAATGATTTGGCACCACAGGGTATTTTCTGCGGCGTGACCAGTGATGATGTAACGTTCAGGTGGGGTGTGCTCTTGTGCAAAGATTTGATGTGCCTGGCGTATTTGGATGGCGCTGCTTTCAAACACGGCACGAATCATGTGGCCATGTTTGTGCTTCAGCGTCAAGCCTGCAAAGCCACCGGGGCCTTCGCTATTTGGCGGTACAAAAACGAGCCCGTCGGAGCCGGGAGGAATTTCAGCCGCGGTTTCAGAGAGCAGGGCTAATGGATTTTGTTTATTGCGCTTGGCTTGTTGGTTTTCTGCCGTTGCAATTTCTTCAAGCAGCCAGTTGACGCTTTTGATGCTGGCAGCGTCACGAGCGGTATAGAGCCAAGAGGCTTTGATGCCGTGGCGAATGCAGGCAAGGCTGTCATCGGCGATCTTCTGAAAGGAGTCGCTTGGAAAATAGCAGTGACCGTAGTCGTTGAGCTCAAGGAAGGCGCAATTTTCGTCGAGTGCATCTAGAGCAACCGAGAGGCACGATGGGCGATGGCCGGCTTGTACAACGGGGGTACCAATGGCGAGGCCGCTTTCTTTGGAGGCTTCTTCACTGACACGGCCACAAATTTGATCGCCGGGTCCAATGCTCGGAACGCACTTCGCTGGTAGGCCAAGGCGGGTCATCAGCATTTTGGACCACGCGCCGGTTTTGGTATTGAAGAGTTGGGTCTCGCTGGCGCTACCTGCGTCTATGCTGCTTTTGCCGGTGAGGCGGAAGCGCAGGAAGCTAGATGGAAGCATAATCGTCGTCGCGTCATGCCATGCACGTGGGTACTGTTCTTTGAGATAGAGCAATTTGGCCACGGCCGAGTCGCCATTGGCTACTTGGTTGACAATGTTTTGAAGGTTGCGTGCACCGACTTTGCCAACGAGGCCTTGTTCTAAGTCACCTAGGCTACCGTCGTTACCGACATAGGATGGGCACAGCACCTTGCCGTCGGCATCGACTAAGACCGGTGCATTGGCAATCGCGGTTATGCCCAGGCTGCGGATTTGCCCAGCTTCGATATTATTGCGGCGCAGGGTTTCTTTAATCCCTGTGCGCACAGCACGCCACCAATCTTGTGGTTGCTGTTCGATACCTTGCGAGCCATGCGAGCGTTGGAGTTGCTCAACAATGTTGCCTTCTTGGTCAATGAGGAGAATGACTAAGTGGCTGAACGTCAGCTCGAGTCCTAAATACAGTATATCATTGGGCATAGTGTGGTATGAGTATGCGGCCTTAGCATGAGGGGTCAATGTAATTTAAATATTTGATCTAGCGCAGATCTAGTGCCTATTATCATTTACAACGGATTATCACTGAATAGGGCTAAAATTGCTGCTCTTAGGCACTTTCTGTGCCTTGTGCAGGTCACGCTTTGATCCACTGAAGTGCAATCTAAACATAGATTGACAAAGGTTTACGCTCTATATCCTCCGCCGCTCTCAATTTGAGAAGTACGGAGTTTGTATGGCAGCTGCTAAGAAAACATTTATTTGGGGCCTCGGTCGTCGTAAGACCAGTGTTGCCCGTGTACGTATTGCACCTGGTGAAGGTAAAGTACTTATTAATAAGCGTGAAGTTAAAAATTACTTCAGCATTGAGCGTCGCCAAAGCGAAGTGCTCAAGCCCCTCGAAGTTGCTGAAGTAGTCGGCAAATACGATGTGTTTATTAATGTTCAAGGTGGTGGTGATACCGGACAAGCTGGTGCTTGTGTACTTGGTATTTCTCGCGCGTTGATCAAGGCAGACCCAGAGCTCGAAGCTAAGCTTCGCCCCTATGGCTTCCTTACACGTGACAGCCGTATGGTTGAACGTAAGAAATACGGTCTACGCGGCGCTCGTCGTGGATGCCAGTTCTCTAAACGCTAAACGCAGCTGTATTGCGCTGTTTATCGATATCGTTGTATCAAGACGCTGTTTGGTATCTGGCCTCTATGCAACAAAAGTAGCTTACTTATGTTGGGCACTGCTTTTAAGTAGATTTAATATCTCAATATCAAAGAGTCGCTTCGGCGGCTCTTTTTTTTGGCACTCTGTGTGCGACTCATCACTGTGTTGTTAGATAGGCTCCGTAGATGTGCAGGTTTTGCACATCTCTGTCTGGAGCTTCAACACGCGAGGAGCTGAGTATGCCCAAAGGAATATATGCTGCTGCAAGCGCTATGATGGCGGATTCGCGCGCAGTTGATGTTATCAGCCATAACATTGCCAATGCACAGTCGCCTGGTTTTCGTCGTGTCGTTGCCTTACGCGAATCCTTTGCCGAATCGCTGGCAGCCCAAGGGCGCACCGGTGTCATCAATGAAGACGGTGGTGGTGGGGTATTTCAGCAGGGCGTTTATCGTAGTTTTCAAAATGGCCAAATTATGGAAACTGGTAACACTTTTGATGTGGCCTTACAGGGCAGTGGCTTTTTTATGGTGGCCAGCCCCGAGGGCGATTATGTAACGCGTGCGGGTAATTTTACACGAAATGAAAAAGGTCAGATGACTAACTCGGAATCCTGGCCGCTGCTTGGTCAGGGTGGACCGATTACTTTACCAGCAGACGCCTCGGATGTAGAAATTGATCGCAGTGGTCGCGTGTATGCCGTGGTGCCAACAGATAATGGTGCAGAGCGTCGCTTTGTCGATCAAATCCGCATTGTCGAAGTTGATCCCGGTCAGGCGCAGAAGTTAACGGCAATTAACGGGCAATATTTTAGCGTTGATAATAAGTTTTTATCAGACACCAAGGAAACGGATGTCCTGCAAGGACGTTTGGAAAATGCAAATGTGGACTCTATTCATGAGTTAGTCGACATGATGGCTGTGCAGCGTCGCTACGAAGCATCGCAAAAGGCACTGTATTCACAGCTTAATAAGGGTGGAAAATATAGTGAAATATTACGTGGTAGTTAAAGCGAAACCAAAAGGAGTATCCAATGCCTAGAGCATTATTTACCGGCGCGAGTGGCATGGCTGCTCAGCAGACCAATATTGATGTTATCGCAAATAACATTGCGAATGTTAATACGACTGGTTTCAAGCGGCAGCGCGTTAATTTTCAGGATTTATTTTATGATATTGCGCGTGCCCCAGGTTCGAGTTCTGGTGACCAAGGTATTACGCCAGCTGGTATTGAAATTGGTAATGGTGTGATGATATCCTCAACGCCTCGCAATTTTAACGCAGGTAACGTTGAGTCTACTGGCGTTGATACGAACATGGCGATTGAGGGCGAAGGCTTTTTTGAGGTCTTATTACCCGATGGTAGTACGGCTTATAGTCGTGCCGGTGATTTTCTCCCAGACCGTGATGGTAATTTAGTGACACCAGATGGTTATTTATTGCAACCGCAAATTACCGTCCCTGATCAAACCGTACAGGTCACGATAGGGACAACTGGCACAGTAACAGCTTTGGTAATATTACCCTGACGCGGTTTCAAAACCCAGCTGGTTTAGTGGCGATGGGACGTAATTTATTTTCTGAGACCGAAGCATCCGGCGCGCCACAGCAGGGTGCGCCCGGTGATCCCGGTTATGGACTGATTCGCAGTAGTGCCTTAGAGGGTGCTAATGTCGAAGTGGTGACTGAGTTGGTGAATATGATTGTTGCGCAACGTGCGTTTGAAATGAATTCCAAGGCCGTGCGTACCTCGGAAGAAATGATGCGTACTGCCAATGATATTGTGCGATAAATAAGATGAGCGGTTGCACGCGTTTATTTCATTTTGGTATCTTGTTGTTGGTGCTGAGCTGCCCACTCACGGCGGCTGTTTATACGCTTACAGCGCAGGTTCAGGTTACGAAGGCACAGATTTATCTCGATGATATTTTGGACCCCGCATCCTTGCTTGCGCTGGGTCATCACGAGCAACGTATTCCGGTACAGCGTCTGGCAGGGGCTGGGCCTTATGTTATTAGTTCTAAACGGGTTTATCAATTACTGCGTCAACACGGACTATTTAAAGCAGGTGACCGTGTTCATGGACAGGCAAGCGTATCGTGGAAGCAGCTGGAAATTACACCAGCTCAATTGGCGGCAGGCGTGCGCAGTGACATTTTGGATCGATTAAAAGATTATGCGGCAGCCGAGGCGATTGACATTTCAGTGCTTCAAGAGGGGGCTGCCTTGTCAGTTAATGACGAAACGGATAATCCACACAGCTTGCTCTTTGAACCGTTGCAGAGCGCCTTGTTTGGGCAGGTGCCGTATCGGGCACGTGTCATGCGTGGTCAACGTGAGCTTGG
>CBDUFM010000267.1:0-4902 GCA_965366325.1 uncultured bacterium | reverse complement strand
GCCTCGCTGACGCGCAGAGTCTTGATATATCAGGTGTTGACCCGTTAACTGGTGATGGCAAGGAGCAACGCCCAGCGCATGTGCGTATTTCGTATCTATTGCACAGTATCCCGTTAAAGGAACTGGACGATTTAGACTTTGATGCAGACGGCGATACTGCTGAGCCATTGATGCAGGCGATTCGCGATCAAGTAAAGAATGATGCTTATGCGGATCAGGCTGAAAAGGTACAAGCCTTCAAGTCGTATGCATTAAAACACGGTTATACGAGTATCTTTTTCTCTCAAAGTATACTGATAGGACAATGATAGCATGTGTGCCAAGGCCTCTATGTCAGCGAGTTTAAACCAGCGTCAGACTGCTTCTGCGCTTATTATGGTGGTTATGACTTTGGCAGTCATGGTTACTGTCGCTATTAGCTTTATGAATATTGTTGGGCGTCAGCGTGGTGTTTCGCTGGGTGTTGCCCTACAGACGCATGCGGACATAGCCTTGTTGCAGGCACAGGCGCACGCGACGCACACTTTTGTAGCGTCACTGGAGGAATGCAAAAATAAGACAGATCAGGAGGTGCAGTATACAAATTCTATTAATGCACCGTGGCGTCGAGCATTTGATGCGGTGATTGATGCTGATGGAGATTTCTTTACAGAAAACGATCGCATAAGTGTACAGCCCACCAGTAACAAAACTTTAGAGCCTAGCACGACGCTTACATCTGCACATCCTATGATTAATACGGACATACGACTTTATGATATGATTGGTCAGTCGAGTTTGAAGGATAACTATTCTCGTTGGCATAATTTGGCGTATTTGTCAACTGATTTAAGTCCGATAGTAATTGAAGGGCATCTGAGTGAGAGCAGCAAGGCGGTCTTGCGCAAGGCATCACGTTACGTGGTGCGTTACACCGCCAAGGTTCTTGACGCGAATGCGATGCTGAGTTTTAACCATAATTTTCCAGAGTTACTTCAATCAGGCGTGAGCAGTAATCCACAAGGGACTGCCGCAGATAAATTACATTATATACGTCTACAGAATTATCTGCGTCATTATGGTCGTAATATAAAAAGTATGGTTGGTGCCTATCGTATGGATAAGTCGCATAAATACGATGACAAGGGTATTCCGCAGCATCGCGTACAAGATCGCTTGGATCCGAATTTTACCGTTGCTGACCCACTAGACCAGGAATCTGTCGCTATAAGAACTCTAGCGGTTTCCTTGGTCTTGATGCGCGCTTGCGTATAGAGCGAGGCTTTCGTAATGAGAGTTTGCAGTTCTTGCCGGTTGAGGATGTGGCTCGCAACAGGGAAAATAAGCTCTTTTTAGGTACGGGACATAAGGGGCGCAGCGTCACGTGGCATCATATGGCTGCAGTTCTTGCCGGTGCCGGGCGTGTTCCGCCGATATTTGCTCCCTTTGCCGATAGCATGCAGGATGGAGATCTTATTGATCCGCAGAGTAGTGCGACTGTCGGTGATGTATCCACGCCATGGCGCGTGAACATGTTGTCGGCGTCTAATTATGTGCTGCGTGCTATGATAGCTGGTCTAAGTTCAGACATACGTATGAGCACGGGTAAAATTTCAAATACAGAATTATTTGGTAGGAATTACCCTGAACCGTTCCCGCTAGAATTTGATGCTGGAAAGTATGTCCCCGTTTTTGGTTTTGACCATCCGTATAAGGGTAAAAGTGGTGATGCGCGCGTTATTCTACCGTGGTCCCATCATAGTAAGGGTATGTACGATAAGTTGCCTGCTGATAGTTATGTTATGGATATCGCGATTGCCTTGGTTCATAGCATTATGCAAGCACGTGTTGCATGGGTATCAGAAGTGAATCCAGTGAATAGTGAATTTAGTAATGCACAGACGCGCATCGATCGCTTGACAAGATCAAACGACAACGGCGAAATGCTAGAACAAGTACTGTTGGAAGCTTATCGCATACTTGGTGAACATAATGTGTATGATGGTTCCGGTAGTTTGCTTTCTGGGGATACCGTGGCTGTTGGTTCAGGGAGTAAGTATTGTCCGATTACACCAGACGCTGTATTGCACCCTTTTGATAATCGGCGTGCTATGGAGTTCACCCTCAATGATTGGATGATCAGTTTATTTGGTAAATCAAATCCGCGGGCTGGGGTTTATACCATTGGTGATGATGTGCTTAATGATGACATAGCTGTCGATTTTAATGGTGATGGGCATGTTGAGAGCACTGTTACTGGCTGGTATGATCATGAAGCTAAAAAGAGGACCTGGTCTTGGCGTTGGGATGGTCTGGGTCCGTTTGTCGATCTAGATCCAGAAAATGATTATATGAAACGTCCAGCATGGTACAGGTTTGTCGAAAATGACCTGACCAATGGCAAGTTAACACCGTATCGGAATATTGGAAATGAATGGGTTGCTGTACCTGATGTAGAAACATTTTATGCCTATAATGACTTGTGGCTGCATGCACGTGAATCGTATCCGATAAAGCCGTTTGCGAAAACAGGACGCTTGTTTATTGGTAAAAGCAAGGTGCTTTACGGCTTTATTCGTGGTGAGGTCTATAATTTAATTGAAGAAAAGGTGGCAGCGTCTTCAAACAGAAACTTTGCCTATCGACTAGACCCAAACGGCGATAAGGATTATTCGGATAATATTTTGTTAATCCAGTCAGAAATGAAATTAATAAATGAATAGCTGTGCTGTGAAGGGGCTGTGTATGAAATTACTTCCTTTGTGTTGTCTATTGCTAGCAACGTGGCCACTATTTGCCGTTGCATCGCTTGCAGCGCCGCCTGATTATGTTGGTACATGGCCGCCTACATGGGTGTCGCTTAGTCGGGGAGCGGATGACGCCGTGCAGGATCCAAATCCTGTAGAAGGCGATGATAGTCATGCATTTGATTATGGTAAGGATAGCTTTGGTTATTGGGCCTTTGTGGAAGTGCTGGTTGCAGGTGACCCTGTGTCTGTTGAAATGCGCTATATCAATATAGCGGAAAATAATTCTCGGTATCGTGATCCAGATTATGGTAACGGCAAGATTGGCGCTGCTTTTAGAATGGGTGCTCCAGCAGATGAGCAGGGTGCGCGTGCTCATGAAAAACCGCAGTACGAGGTGCCATTTGATCAAATAAATGGTGAACGAGCGATGTGGGTTGCAGCGGAGGAATGTAGTCAGGAATTTTGGCAGGCAGTGACCGGCACAGTGATGGATGAAAATAGTCAACGACATTTTGTTGCTGGTGAAGAGAGTAGACGGGCCGTTGATAGTCGAACGCTAGCAGAAGTGCATGATTTCTGTGCCGCATTGGAGTTGAAAATTGGCAAAGATGTCGATCTACCAACGGAGATAGAGTGGGAATATGTTTGCCGTGCGGGCACTGCTACGGCCTTTAATACGGGACGCATTCTTGAGGGTTTTGTTGGTTTTGATAGTGATGATTTGCGTGTGAACACCAATAACATGCGCTTTAATTATGACCGTGTTGAGATGGCGGCAGGAGCAGAGGATTCACCAAATGCTGACATGACGACGCCGACATGGGAATTAAATGTCTTGCGCATTACTGGAGATGGTATTGCGATTTGGGAGAATTTGAGGATTCCTTGTTGTGGGGAATTGGTCATTGATGGCGACAGCACGATGACCATGAATATCGTAGCGCATTTTGACAGTCGCTACCAGCAGCGCTATGTACCTGACCATTATGGGGCTTATACGCCAGTTCTGATGCTCTATGAGTTAGTGGGAACTGAATATTTGCCACGACCCTATGGTGATCCTACAGCAGCGGACATGTATTACCGTTATAGTGACCAGTTACGCGAATTTGTAGCATGTGGATTGGTCGAGGCGCATTTGGAGCAGAATCATTCACATAGCAATGCTATTTCCAGCGATTCGCCGTTTAAGTTTCAAGACCCCCGATTTGCGGGTGATTGGTATACGCCTGATGAGCTCACGATTCCGCGGCGGCAGCTGGAATATCGTGAAATGATTTATTTAGAGACGCGCTATCAAGGGCGTGGAACAAATCCTGATCCACGCAATGTGAATATGGCTGAATGGGAAGAGCGTTTTGACGGTAATCACTTTTTATTAATTGATCCAGCTGGTAATAGACGGATGTATCCAGTGCGTAGTCTGTATACGCGCTATCGATATTATAGTGAGGGGACTGAATTAGAAAAAACGTTACCGATTCAGCCCAAAATAGATGATATCAAGGAGCGGGCTAAGAATCTTGTTCCAGAAAATCAAAAAGGCATGAATGCGCCCGATCCGGATATGACGACGAAGGATTATGTGTATAACTATTGGGATACTTTAGCGGATTATTATCATAGAAGTAATCCGCGTCCTCGATTTGATCCAGGATTTTGGGAACCGAGGACCACTGATGAAAAGAAGAATATTAATAAATCCGATATTGTTGCTATGAATTCTATTTGGGATTTTGAGCGTTGGAGAGTTCAGGATAAAATAGAAGTCCTGGGTGCAGAAAATGTAAAAACGGCTGTATCGGCAACAGCGCGTAACGCATGGGGGCTTCTGCATGTGCACGGCAATCTGGATGAATGGACTAACAGCACCTGGGATGGTCTGTCGTCGCCAGAGCAACGCAGTGGTGTGGAATTTCAAATTACGCGCGGCGGCTCTTGGCGTGCGGGCGCAGAGCGCTGCCGTTCTGCGGCGCGCACGGCGCGCGACCCCAAGCTGGCTTATGATGATGTTGGATTTCGATTTATTATAAGAGATTAACAGGGAGATTGTCACCTAGTTGTTATCTTTGGCGGCTGCACGGATTTGTGCTGTATGAGGACTGGCAGCCTGCACGCAATCAATTGATAGGTGGTGCTTAGTCCGCCGTTGGATCGCTTTCTGTTATAATAT
>CBDUFM010000266.1:0-4923 GCA_965366325.1 uncultured bacterium | reverse complement strand
CCATGGCTTCACCTCATCAATCATAAAACGCGCAAATTGATGCACGCGCCCGCCAGAGCCTGTAATTCTTTTTACACCGTCACGCTCGCGTTCACGCCTCACGTAGGTCGGCGCACATTCATCCATTAAACTCACAGTACGATCTAGGTCTGGGCTCACACAGACCATAATAAAAGGCCTAATCGCCCCCTTCTTCAACAGTGAAGGAATTGAATCGTGGGTGCTGTGTATCGAGCCCTTTGGTTTTACCGGATCAGCACTACCAGTAATAAATAGTGAGTCCCAACCAATGGTATATAGTACTGGATATCGCTGTTCGGCCTTAGCATCAAATCCCTGTGGTAAATACACAACTACATCGTGCAGATTATTGAGATGCTCGGACTTGAAATTCCTCACAATTTCTTTGCTGCCTGTAATTCTGAGATGCTCAGGAACATCTGGCTCAATATGAAATGGCTCCGCCTGCGGCGGGATAGCGCGATCTGCAGCATGCACAAACTGACTCGAGCACTGCAGCAGCAGCAGCATGGCCATAATGAGGAGAATCTTAGTAAGCAACATATGGGAATCCTTGTCCTATATTTTTTGAAATAATCGATCAAGCAGGTGAATACAGAAACTCAGTTCGCCGCATGCACTGCCACTACGCCCAGAGCAACGCGACATCCACAAGCATTCTGATATACCCGTTGTTTTAATGTATATATCAGTAATCTGACTATGCAAGGCATGCTCTATACGAGCCAACTGAGCTCGTGGCTGATACAATCTCTTTAAGCAGTGATCTATAAAGAACCTACAACACTAGCACCTGCGCAGATCTAAGCACATATACTTAAGCTATCAGCGCCAGCCCACACAGATACACCACAAAAAGGCATCAGGCCATAACGTTTGGCAAACATATTTAGGGCAGCGTACGCAAGCTACTCCGCTACAAAGCTCTTCCCCAATAACGCCTTAAACACCTCGGCGGCGATGACGCTGGCACCCTGATCACTCGGATGCACCCTGTCTGGTATCAATGCATCCTTAGCATGCATAGCCTTATAAATATTGATCACAGCAAGCTTCGATTGCTTAGCGACTGCCGTGATCACTGGCAGTAATTTTTGAGTATGGTCATTACTAATGCCAAAATTACCCTTTCCTGCGATATAGGTTGGGTAACAGATAAAAATACGCGGCTTGCTTGGTAACGATGCAAATTCTTCGATAAGCGCTTGGTAATCGGGAGCAAACTCCTTGCGCTTAGACCAGTTCTGCGGCTTAGTATCATTGGTTCCCAACATAATAACGACCACCTGTGGCAGGAATTCCTTGGCCTTCTGAAACGCAGCCTCTTTCCAATACGGCTTGTCACCATTTTTCATCAAGGTCGCACCACTTACGCCAAATCTCCCAATATGCCAATTCTGTCCAAGCATCTTTTGTATTTGTTCCGGCCACGATTTCCCAGGGCTGTTGCCATAACCAGCAGTAATACTATCACCCACGCATGCCAACTTAATGCGACCAGTATAGAGACTTACATCAACAGGATCATTAAACGTCTTTCCGTCCGCTGCACCAAGCATCGGCAAGCACAGCGCTAGCACCAACAAAACAAATACCTGATATAATTTCATATACATTGATCCTCTTTAATTCGTAGGTTAAAAGTATGTAAAAATTACCTGCAACAGACAGCACCCTTATTTAAAATGAAAGGTTCCCCAAAATGCAGGCTGTAGCATGGCTTCAGAGGGCACATCAGCAGTAATTCCCGTTGCTTTATTACTCCAATAAATGCGCTGCGTCGTATCAACACCATTACCGCGCAATATACCGATATCTCCATTAAGACTTTGTCCGCTTTTAAGCTTGAGACCCAAGACCTGTAATGGAATAGACACCTCATAATTCCCGTCCTGTTGGGCAAGCATCACATGCTTACTCACATCCTCCACCGTATCAAAGGTAATAGTTCGCCACGGTGACGAAAATGGCACCTTGGCCTCTTTTGCCGTACCAGGAACAACTGCTGTATACAACAATGCCCAGGTTTGCAGCTTGCCGTTTGAATCCTTTTTGCGCGTAATTAATAAACGGCAATCGCCTGCCACCGGATCTTTGCGGCCAATCTGAGCCGATGGATCAGTGCCCAACATAAGGTCGAGTGCCCCGCCAGTTTTAAATGGCGCAGTCGCCTGTTCACCGCTATTATTGAGGAGGTTTTTCTCAGTACTGCGCCACGCCACATAAAGATGCTCCTTATGCACTCGCAGAGCACCTTTCACATTATAAGGCTTACTTTTCGAATCAAAATTAGCCTTCACACCACGCTCGTCGATAGTTGCCCAATCAGCACCACTCCACTCACTTAAATCGCCATCAACTTGAGCAGCAACATTTACAGGCACATCTATTTCATGAGCGGCCAATAAACTGCGACGCAAAGCTTCTGCCTCCTGCTGGTAGGCCAGGCAATCCCGAAGCTCTTTTTCAGTTACATGCAAATGCCAATCCTTAAGGCGCTGTAAGCGATCATAGCCATGAACTTGAACAATTGAAGAGATCGAACCGGGTCCTACATTCAAATAGATAGACCCATCCTTTTTTGACTGGGTTACTGTTGGCCAAAATGTTTCATCACTTAAACTAATGCCATCCACTCGCATACCACGCGTTGCGTGGGCCATTTGCCAACGTGGCGCCTGACGTGTATCATGAAATAATTCATTAACAAAAATACCGTCGGCAGTAAAAACATAGTGATTTCCCATATTCGCATTAATAAACACTAACGGTCCGGCATCGCTCCGTGGCGGCGTAACGGGATGCCCCATTAAACGCGTCGGGCCAACAACCATGCCGGGTCGATCCGGTGCTGGGGCACTATGTGACGGGTGCAAACCCGGCCACATATTTGGGTAACTCCATACTGGTTTATTATCTTTCGCTGCACCAATCGAAAACTGGCTAAATGGCTTATTAGGTGGGTAGACAAAGGTCCAGCCGCCATCAATAGGCAAAGCCCAATTCCCACCACTGCTCGACGGACGTTGAGCACCACCTCGCCACACAATGTCTGGCGCAGAAAAATTATAGCGTAATTGGCCGCCGCTTAAATCCGGCGTAAAACGAACAATGTCTTCATCAATACGACATGCAAAACTCAGGTCTTCTAATACGGTGACTCCACCCTTTGCACCTGGAACAATCGTTAATTCATCGGCCTCCATAACTCCACTGCCATTGCTATCCTGCCAATGAAACCAACATGGTTTTTTATGCCTGTCTTGCGGATCAAAACCCGTTGGCCAACGCTCGACAAACGGCGCCTTACTTAACAAGTCCCAGCCATAGGGATTACCAATAGCAGCGCGGGGCACTAAGCCCTCTTTTTCATCTGCCCATATGACGGCTGACCCAGTCGCCGTAACCGGGTTACCATTACTCCAGTTGCTAAAATAGCGTTTTCCATCGACCATGTGTGGCCATTCAGGTAAGCCATCACCATATTTCTGATTAGGCGGAAATTGACGACCCTCCTCTTTTTCAAGCATAAGGATACGCTCAACGGCAACTCCACCTGTTTTCCAATTAATTGCGAATTCCATTCCTAAATTATAATATCTATTTTTGTCATAGGGATCTAACACCCCACC
The DNA here is from genome assembly GCA_965366325.1 of uncultured bacterium. Taxonomy (GTDB): domain Bacteria; phylum Planctomycetota; class UBA11346; order UBA11346; family UBA11346; genus JANQLF01. The sequence continues at coordinate 1,270 of CBDUFM010000266.1, read as the reverse complement.
ACCACCGTAACGGCTTGGACCATACCAAGCATTTTTAAAAGCGCCCTTCTGACTCCATAGGCTTACACGCTTCGGCTGAGTGCTATCCTCGCACACCCACAGGCGGCCCTCCTCGTCAATCGCAACACCTTTAGGATTATTCATATGCAATTCGTCATAAGCACCCGCTGCTGGTTTGCCTTTTTTACCAATGCTACGTAAGTGGCGACCCGTAGGGCTATACACACGCACTTGATGACGGTCGCCTTGCTCAGCGACATACCAGTTGCCTTGCTGGTCAAGACACAAGCCACGCGGTTCTACTAATTTCTTTATAATAACCTTCGACTCCAGCGGCTTAATTAGTTTGGTCTTCGCATTTTTGTCTACACGTAATTTTTCGATCTCATGTGCAGGCAACACTATCTCCAATAACTGATCAACACTGCTCACATGTAAACGACCATCACTCGTAAACTCCACCGCGCGTGGATCAGGTATATCCACCTTGAATAACAAACGCTTACTACGACTGTCGACTGCCCATATCTGATTTAAGTTCGGTAAACTGGCAACTAATAAGCCATCATACGCAGCGCAGTCAGCTGCATCAGCAATTGACTTTTCCCGTGTTTCCCCCTTACCAAGCGTGCCATCTATTTTCTGTTTAAACAGAATGTCTTCTTTGCAATCAGACTTCAATCCAACAAAGCGAATCTCACCATCAAAACCAGAGACGACATACGCGATATGTTTGTCCTTCAAGCCAAGCTTTTGGTCGCTACATACCGTTTGCGCTCCTGTCCAATGTCCACCCAACCAATGCACACCACCAATTTTTTCACAATTCATATCCAACCAAAATAATCCATGACCACCTTCCGCGATATAGCTCCCAATAAATACCATAGCCTCACCATGATCCGCACGACCACTGGGCAAAAATGCCACGCAACTTGGCGGCGTATGATTGGTACCCCAACCACCGCGATTGTCTTTAGTTTTCCATGGTGGGCTGCCGGCTTGATCAATAGAAACTTCATAGGTCAACTTCACTTCTGGCGAAACAATCCCACGCACCGTATAGCGACCTGGTTTAACGAGGCCACCCGGCACATGGTACAAGCCATGACTTGCGGCATCCTTATCTCGGCCCAAATCATCAAAACCATTCCACCACACACTTTGTTTTCCTGCAGCAAAACTCGTGTCAGAAATTAAATTACAGACCCGATTGCCGTCCGCATCATCAATAACAATACTGACTCGTCCGTCATAGGGCATAGTAAAT
>CBDUFM010000265.1:0-4930 GCA_965366325.1 uncultured bacterium | reverse complement strand
TTCTTCGAACGAAAAAAAACGGCACTGAACCGCATATAACTCTACCGAGGCTATTTGCCACATGAAACAGAGAGCTATTGGTAATAATATACCAGCGCGCACCCAACGCCACTTCAATCGCGGCCACAAAAGCAACAGTGGCATCAAAAAGAGCAGGCGCATGCTCCACAACGATAAGCATACAGACAGACAAGGTGAAGTACTAAAACCAGTAACAGAAAACACGGTAAAAAGCGCCAAGGCTATAAACAAAATACTAGCTGCACACAAACGATGCCACACCAAATCGCGTAAGGATGTCATACTAGCCAACACTCACTATTTATAAGATGAGCAGGCAGGTGTTAGAGGGTCGCTTGGGATTGCATAAGAGTCTATCAAATCCCACCTGAAATCACGGTTATAAACATCATTACCGGCATTGATCCAGGTAGAAAGACGCATCTCTTCTAATAAATTTACCCTCATCGACATAAGGCTGCTCTTTTGTGCATCCTCAATCAATGCGCTCAAGTTCCAATAATTCTCTATCGCCATTAATGATCGCGAGCCATAATATTGATGCGCTGTCGTCATAATAGTATGCCCATCATAATCACTAACAGCTACAGCCTCCCTTTTATAAGAACGCATCCGTTCAGTAATTGGAGACTCAACACCCGTCATAGCAGCTAACAAAGGCAAGACATCTTCATGTGAGAATAAATCCGTTATTTCTTTACCTGGCCCCTCATAATCCGGCAGCACCAGAACACCCGGTATTCGTAAAGATTCCAATGGCTCGCCTAGGTGGGTCGTGTCTTTAATAAACTTCTTGTAAGACCGGAATCCCGTATCCGCAGTAATGAAGACGATTGGTCGCTGTGCAAGCTCAATACTCTGAATGTTTTTCATAAATGTCTCTAAACAGGCATCGGCATAGCGCATGCCACCAGCATGTGAACGCTGCAGTCTTACCCCATTTAACTCCGCTGGAAGATGAAACGGGTTATGATTAGAGACTGATAAAACAAATTGCAGAAAAGGATTCTTTTCGTTCTCTAATCGTTGAACGATATGCTGGAACGCTATATCATATAATTGATCATCTGGCATTCCCCAAGAGGACCACAATGTATCATCCAACTGCTCTTTTTCGTCTTTTTCCTGATCACTAGGACCTGCCATTATGTCCAAATTATCCAAAAGCTCATTTAAATTCCCAAACAGTGGCGTTGCAGAACGCAGCCATTCACATTGATAACCATGACTCTGAAATTCTGGGATAAGGCCCAAGCGAGCCAATCTTGGTGTATAGGCAAACTCGTTAAAGTACGGGAAGCTTCCTAAAAGTGACCACTCACAGGTAACCGTTGCATACCCTGATTGAAAATAGTTTTTGAAAAAAATCTGCTCGCTAGCCAGTTTACTTAAATATGGCGAACTAGGCTTATAAGCCAAACTCCCCTTACCGTATTCATCCATATAGGTAAGACCATGGGACTCCAAAAGCACAACGACAATGCTTCTTCCTTGATATTTTGGCTGAAGCAAATCTGCATAGGAAGGCGGTTCTGGTTTCCAAAAACTAGGATCAGCATCATACCAATACTTGCGCGCAACATTCTCTCTCGCGACCGGATGGCCCTGATTTACCAAACTTAACGCGGACCATGGCATCACACACAAACGTTCCGGATGTGCGTAAGCATCAGTTCTATCAATCCCTGTTGATAAAAATTCGCCAGTAAGAATGACAACGACAAAAAGTGCCAAACACGAAATATTCCATTTTATTGAGATGTATTTTTTGATCATCTCGGCACAACCAAAAAACACACCGTAAAACAAAGCAGTTACAAACAACAAACGCCACGATAGTAGCTGCTCAAATATAAGTGGACGAGTCTCTGCATCACCCAGCAAATGATGTAACTCAGCAAATGAAAAGAAGCGGTATTGCACAGCGTAGAGTTCAAGCGAAGCAATTTGCCATATAAAACACAACAATATAGGAAGCAACATTGCCCCCCAAACCCACCGACGCTTCGCCTTAAAAACGATAAGCAGCAAGGGGACCAGCAATAGGTGTCGCATGCTCCACACCGATAGCGTTACAGCAGCAAGACTGCCCTCTGTCCATCCAAATACACTTAACACGGTATAAATGGCGAGTAAAAAAAATAACACAACTAGTGCAAAAACGTGGTGCCAGTCGTAATCTTCTATACGCATAGTGTAACTAACCTATCAATATCAATACTTCAAACAAGGCAATCGATAACAGCACTCTGCACAGTTTTACTCGTTAATTTAAAAGGCACCGTCCCAATTTTCGAGAATATCTGCCTTGCTATCATCTAGCATAGCCTGTTGTAAGTCTTCGATGTTGCCATTCATATACTTATCGAGGTTATAGCCCGTGTAATTGATACGATGATCAGAGATACGGTTCTGTGGAAAGTTATAGGTCCGTATGCGGTCACTACGATCACCACTTCCGACCTGCTCTTTTCGATTGGCGCTACGCTCGTCAGCTGCCCGTTGGCGCTCTGCTTCGTAGACACGCGCACGTAATACCTTCATCGCACGATCTTTGTTAGCAGCTTGGCTCTTTTCGTCCTGACAGCTAACCACTGTATTTGTTGGTAAATGCGTTATACGAACCGCTGATTCAGTCTTATTCACATGCTGACCACCAGCACCGCTCGCACGAAACACATCAATGCGCAAGTCGTCTGGACGGATATCCACATCAATTTCTTCTGCCTCTGGCATTACAGCCACGGTTGCAGCCGAGGTATGGACGCGCCCCTGACTTTCAGTAACTGGTACACGCTGCACGCGATGGCCACCACTTTCATAGCGCAGCAGGCCATAAGCCCCTTCACCGCGCACAATAAAGGTAATTTCTTTAAAGCCACCCATCTCACTTGGTGATGAGCTTAACATTTCAAAACGCCAGCCCTTTTGCTGGGCATACATTTCAAACATGCGGGCTAAGTCACCCGCAAAAATGCTCGCCTCGTCACCACCCGCACCTGCACGAATTTCCAATATAGCCGCACGGTCCGATGCCTCGTCTGCCTGAGCTAGCAATTCTTTAATCTGTTCAGTTTCCTTGGAAATAATGCTCTCATTCTCATCTATTTCCATTTGCGCCATCTCGGCCATATCCGGATCAGCCAACAGCTCCTGCGCACCCTCAATATCTTCTTTGGCCTGCTTAATCGCCATATAGGGATGCATAAGACGAGCTAAGCGTGCATGCTCACGCAGTACGTTATTATAAGCGGGTGTGCCAATAATATTTTCATCAGACAACGCTCGCTCTAATTCTTGGTGACGCTGGTGCAATGCACCTAGCTTCCCCCACATTACATCACTTAACTTTTCGTCTGCCATCACTCTCTATTTCTTGATCTCGGGAATAGAGAAACCCGCCGTAATTACGGCGGGTTTCCAATTAACTCGAACGAAACGAGCTATTTCTTTTTCTTAGTAAGACCCGCAAGACTACCAAATTTAGAGCCAAATTTCTCAACGCGACCAGCAGTATCGAGGATACGTGTTTGGCCGGTATAGAATGGATGGCTTGCACTGGTAACGTCAATGCGCACCAATGGATACTCAGTGCCGTCTACAGTGATGGTTTGGTTGGTTTTGACGCTGCTGCTAATTTTAAACATAGCATCGTTGGTCGTATCTTGGAAGATCACTTCGCGTTCTTCTGGATGTAAATCTTTTTGCATAGTTACACTTATGATAGCGGAAAGATACCGCCACCCCTTTCGATGTAATGGTTAATTTATTCTGCTTCCTCAGCACCTGATTCGGCTAAGACTTCAGCCAGCCCAGCTGCTTCTGGATCTTTATTCACAACTTCGAGTGAAATCTCTGCTTCTACACCTTTGACCAACTCGATTGTAATCTTGTAGGTACCCAGTGCACGAATGCTTTCATGCAAGTTGACTTGCTTAGCATCGATTGAAACACCACTAGTTGCCAAAGCAGCAACAATGTCACGAATACCAACGCTGCCGAATAGCTGGGCATCATGGCTTACATTCGCTTCAATTTGGATGCTCATACCGTCTAATTGCTTCTTGGTTGCTTGAGCAGCAGTTTTAGCTTCCGCTAAATGTGCTTGTGCCCGTTCTTTCAAGATTTCAATCTGACGTTTCGCCGCTAAGTTAGCAGGAATAGCAGATGCACTTGGGAACAAATAGTTGTGTGCGTAACCAGGTTTTACATTCACCAAGTCACCCATGCTACCAAGCTTGAGTACATTTTTAGTTAATAAAACTTCAATATTTCTAGCCACAGTATTTCTCCCCTATTCACCAACATATGGCAGCAATGCCAAGAAACGTGCGCGTTTAATAGCGGTTTTCAATTGGCGTTGGTACTTGCTGTTGACGTTGTTTTTAGAACGTGGTTGAATTTTACCCTGAGCAGAAACAAATCGGCCCAATGTGTTAATGTCGCGGTAGTCGATTTCAAAGATGCCGTCTTTAGTAAAACGACAAGGCTTTGGTGCCTCGGTGCGACGTACGCGGCTTTTCTTTTTGCGTTTTGGTGTCATTAGTGTTTGCCTTTAATTTTCTTATAAAAGTTACTTAAAATGGAGGTTCATCATCAATAGGTTCGTTAGACTGTGATGGCTGCTGCGCTGCAGCAGCTTCGCTACGTCCACCGCCCTGCTGTGGTGAGCCACCTTCAGGCGCACCGCCCAAGAAGTGAACACGTTGTGCAGAGATTTTGATTTTAGAACGTTTGTTACCGCTCTTATCTTCCCATTGATCAAGCTTCAGACTGCCTTCAACCAAACAGTTACGACCTTTGGTCAAGTACTGTCCAACTAATTCAGCCTGACGGCCCCATGCTTCAACGTCAATGAAAGTTGTTTCTTCTTTCATTTCGCCATCACCACCGCGGTATTTGCGGTTGA
>CBDUFM010000264.1:0-4954 GCA_965366325.1 uncultured bacterium | reverse complement strand
CATTTACGCAAGCAAAGTCTAGACCCAGCCTGAGCTACATTTTTGAGCGCCCTTGTGTGAAAAACCCTATCTATAGCATGCCGCCACAGGAGAATGTATGTCTATTTGCAAAGGTCAGGTTGTCAGCATTGCTTATGTCCTGAAGGACGACGACGATAACCTCATCGACCAAGGAGACAAAGATTCTCCTTTAGTTTACCTCCACGGTCATAACGGCCTTATCCCCGGCGTCGAAGAAGCCCTCGAAGGCAAAAGCGCTGGCGATAGTCTTGAAATCGTGGTTCCACCAGAAAAAGGCTATGGCCAACGTGATGAGAATCTTGATCTCATCGTTGAAAAAAGCCAATTTCCAGAAGAACAACACGACCAACTGGCTCCGGGCGTCCAATTCCAAGGACCACACCCTGAAAAAGAAGGTGAAGCTGTCGTCTATACTGTTCATCAAGTTCAAGAAGACAAAGTTTATGTCAGTGGCAACAATCCACTTGCCGGCATGAACCTCAACTTCGCCATTGAAGTTGTTGATGTACGCGATGCGAGTGCTGAAGAACTTGAGCACGGCCATGTCCATGGCCCGGGCGGTCATCACCACTAAGGCGTGCCCTTCCAATAAAAATCACAAGCCCTGCAGCGCAAAACTGCAGGGCTTATTTTTTGCACTTAGTCGACTATCTCAATCCCAATGCCTTGGAGCAAACGCACCGCTTCATAGCGATCAAAAATAGCCCCCTCAACAGCATTATGCCTGACGTCAATCGTGTACTGTGTCGCCTGTGCAAAATTTGCCTGCTCTAAATTACTGTGCATAAATAAGCTGTTGGTAAAATCAGTCCCCATGCAATTGGCCTTACTTAGATTTGCCTCACGAAAATCCACATCGCGCGCCTTACAAGAAAGCAATGTCATTTCAGGCACGTGCATACCCTGAAACGACGAATCGTTTAGCACACAGTTTTCAAAATGAATAGGTGAAGCAGCTGCCAAAGCCGCACGGCGAGCCTGAGTCCAATTAATGCCCAGCATTTTACACCCACTAAAGCGCAGTTGAGCAAACAATGAATCCGTCAGGCATAGCAGCGTCACGTTACAATTACTAAACGTACATTCTGAAAATTGACAGCCCGTAAAGCTTGCCCCCGTAAAATCACAATCCCTAAAACTACAGCCACTAAAATCAAGGTCGTGAAATTGGGCCGCTGGATATTTCAAGGACTTAAAGGCCAAGTCATCATACGTTTTTATGTCGTTATTTATTTCGTTAGTCACTATACACCCCTAACAACAACACAAATTGTGAACTAGTCGTACTTATCGTTCGGTGACAACCTTATCGCCACGCACCCAGGCAATCTGATGCGTCATGCCGGTGTTTTGTGATTTCCAGGTACAGATACAGGTACAGGTTTTTGCGACTTGGATTTCCTGCAGCTCTAAACCAAGAATACGTTCATTTAATTCAGGCATCGTCATTTTAAGGCCAATTTGCTTAGGGCCTGGCTTGGCAATTTTCTCAACCGATTCAAGGAGGAGCCCTTCAAGCTGATCGGCAACTTCGTCTGCTGGCAGGGATACAATCAATTGCTCCTCGTCGGCTTTACTGAGCTTACCGTTTTCCTCTTCCATCAATTCCTTCATCACCTTGCGAATCTTATTCACATTAGTGGCTGGACCATAAGCCAGCACTTCGAGCTCAATTGGATAAATGCGTCCCATGTTTACTCCTGACGACAAAGGTTCTTGCCTCTCACGCTGCTGTCTACGCTCGATTAGGCGCAGAGCAACGAGCGTTGCACTGGCCAGCAAGGTCGATTGATGCTGAACAGGGCTTATGCCGGAGTCGAAAAGCGCTGATCCACGTTAAGCTCTTAGCATGCCTATTAAACGTTGTTTTTGCTCGATTGCATTCCGTCAGGAAGCCATTGAAGATATCATCCCACTGATTGCTGACGCTGGCTTCGATGGCATTGAAATATTTGGCGGGCACATCGACGGCAAATCAGACGCGGCCTTACGATCACTCAAAAAGCTCGCCGAACAACAGCAACTCGATATCGAAGTACTCTCCCCCTATTTTTGGCTCACCAATTCACAAGCATTACACGATGAGTCGCTGGAGCGCGCGCAACGCTTTGCGCACTACGCCGACTTACTCGGCTGTCCCAAAATTCGCACCTTTACCGATGCGGGTCCAACTGGCGTCGGCAGTGACGTCGCAAGCAACGCAGATTGGCAAACAGCGGTCAGCGCCCTACAGCAGATCTGTGACTACGCGCCGCATCTATTATTTTGTGTTGAATTACATCAAAAAACTTTGGCCGATAGCATTCCTAGTGCCCAGCAATTACTACAGCGCGTGAAACGTGATAATCTCAAGTTGATCTATCATACGCCAGGCTGGAATTTAATCGGCGATTTTGATCTTGTGCAAGATCAGGTTAGACATATTCATCTTCACAATACAGGCAACGAAACGATGCCTGGCTTTCTTGATATTGGTGATTGTGATTTACCAGGCTTTTTAAAGCACATCAGTGAGCGCGGTTACCAAGATTCCCTGTCTGTCGAATATTGCTTTTCTGGCAGTACCCACGCACATCCTGCTGCTGCGATGAAATATTTGCGCCAGCATATGCATCAACACGCAGCTCAGTGACCTGCACGCAAAACGCCCTGTAGAGAAATCCCAATAGCGACAGCGCCACTCGCTCCCTAGACTCATCCGCGATCGTAACGCAGCAAACCGCGCAGAGGGTTCTCCATGTATCTACGTCTTCTCTTATGCATCCACCTGTACAGCATGACGCTATTGCTGGGCACCAAACTCCTTGCAGAGGATTTGCTCATTCATGATTTTGAACAAGGCACGCTCAATGGCGTCAGCGTCACCTTTAACAACAATGGTCTAGGGACAACGTGTTCTCCAAATCCATTTCAACTCAGTGAAACGGGTAGTCCCCGCAGCCCCAAATACGCAGCTCATCTACACGGCACGCTCGGCAGAAATATTGCACCCTGGTCATGGGTGCAATTACAATTGCGCACGCCAAATGGTCAAAACCTAGACTGCACAAAATATAAAAGCTTACGCTTTTACGCTAAAGGAGATGGTGGCACCTATAGCGCTAGTCTTGCACGCGCAGCAGTACGTGATCACAGCTACCATCAATTAACCTTTGAAGCGAAACGTGAATGGACGCTAGTTGAATTACCACTTGATGCCTTTCGTCAGACTTGGGGCACACAACTTCCCGCTGACTTTAACGACGTCATACGCATTCAGTTTTCACCAATCGAATCAGAAGAAGCTTATGATTTATGGATAGACGATGTGGTACTCAGCACCAAAACAGCCGTCGCTGATGACTATGACTACAGCGATGCACAATGGTTCCCCTTTACTGGCATAGATGTCAAGAAACGCCGCGGCAGTGCCCTCGACATGAGTCGGCTCTTAGATGCACCGGCTGGTAAACACGGCTGGCTGCGCTGCGTTGATAATAATTTTGAATTTGCCAATGGGCAGCAGATACAATTTTGGGGTGTCAATATAACAGCTTCTGCAAATTTTCCGACGCATGCACAAGCAGATGAAATTGCTGATCTACTGGCACAAATGGGCGTCAATATGACGCGTCATCACCACATGGATGCCCCATGGTCAAACCGCAATCTCTTTGGTTTAAATGGGCAAACCACAACACTGGACCCTGAATCCATGGACCGCTTTGATTATTTCATTCATGCCCTGCAACAACGTGGCATTTACCAATACATAGATTTTTTAGTGCACCGCAAAGCCTATGCAGCAGATGGCATTGAACACCTCAACGGCATTGGTAATGGCTGGAAAACGGAAGGCATGTTTGATCCCGGTCTGATTAAATTACAGGCAGCATTCGCACGTACATTCCTCAATCACGTGAATCCCTACACCACTAAACGTTATGCCGATGATCCAGCCCTGTGCCTAATGGAAATCATTAACGAGGACAGCCTCTTTTATATACAAGAGCAAGGCAGTTTTTCTGTCAACGACCAGCATTATAAAAATGAGCTCAATAAACAGTTCAGCAAGTGGCTTGAAAACACCTATACAGATCGCGCCAGTCTCAAGCAGGCCTGGTCGGATCCCGACAGCGATACGTCTGAGGGCAAGAAACGCCTGGGACTCTTAGATGAAGAATCTTTTCAGCAACAAAACATCAACGGCTTAGTCACTTTTGGCACTGGCTCATTGAATAAATGGACCGAACAACGCTATCGAGACTGCCTCCGTTTTTATTACGACATTAGCCTGCACTATTTTAAGCAAATGCAGAACGTCATTCGTAGCTGTGGCAGCAAGGCGCCGATTGCTGGGAGCAATCATTGGACCGATAAACCGATTGACCTACTCCTAAATGCAGAATTAGATTACATTGATCGTCATTCCTATTGGGCGCACCCGCAAGGCGGCTGGGACCTCAAATCAACTAGTCACGATCACCGCCCTATGGTCAAGGACCGCGGCCTCGGTTTAATTAAATCATTAGCCAAGCGACGTGTGCTAGGCAAGCCCTATATTATTACTGAATGGCAGTCTGCCGTTCCAAATGATTATCGCTGTGACGCGCAGCTCATCATGGGTGCACATGGGTCTTTTCAAAATTGGAGCGCAATTCAATTTGCCTTAAGCCATAATAATTCTCTTCTCAGGGCCAGTGAAGATGCATCCCTACAGATCTTTGATGTACTCAGTGATCCCAATATGCTCGCGATTTGGCATCCCGTCTCTCTCATGGTACAACGTGGTGATGTACGGCGCGCCCCCCAGTCAACGGCATACCCAATCCACAAAGCGGACTGCTTTGACCCATGGTATCCATTTAATATCGCCGCTGACAGCGCACTGCACAACAGCATTGGCATACACTTCACCGATGAAATTAGCAAAACCGAACCTACGACCGATACT
>CBDUFM010000263.1:0-4963 GCA_965366325.1 uncultured bacterium | reverse complement strand
TCCCTTTTCACTCCTAACCGATCATGACTCTCTGTCTGACCTCTAAGAGCACCAAATGCGCGGGAGTTCTATCAACTGTCACCGCAATTCAAGATATAAATATCCAGATTATCGAGCCATGATTCAAAGCAGCGCTAGTCTATCTAAGTTTTGCATGTCTTAAGAGATAGGTATTTTTCACTGGACCAGTCACTGCCATTTTCTAATCTACGCCTCTGTTCCGATCTACTTGCCCTAACGCAGTTGCCATGGGTCTGTAGGCGGGGCCATCTTGGAAACGAGCTGGCCTTTCACGACGTTTCGACATGCCAAGTCGAAGCCGAGAAAAGGAGCCATGGCTGATGTACTACTTACGCGTATCCTTAACGGATCGATGCAACCTGCGTTGCACCTACTGCCTCCCCGAAGATGCACGCTTCACACCGAATCGTGCGAGCACTGATGAAATTAAACGCCTGATGGCTTTAATTCACGACAGTGTGGGCGTCTATAAAATTCGCCTCACCGGTGGCGAGCCAACGCTGCATCCAGACTTATTACAATTCGTTGAACATTCGCGCAGCATCTGCGACATCGTCGGCATGACCAGCAACGGCATACTTCTCAGTGAACAACTCGCTGATTTAAAAGCGGCCGGCCTGCAACGCATTAATATCAGCCTCGACAGTAATAACGCCGAAGGCTTTCAAGCCTTCACCCGCCGCGAAGGCTTTGACAAAGTTATTCAATCAATTCGCACAGCGAAGAAGCTGCATTACGCACCGGTAAAAGTAAATACCGTTGCCATGCAAAATGTAGATTTTAAAGCCATGATCGACCTAGCACAGTGGGAACAATTTCACCTGCGCTTTATTGAATTAATGGCCATTGGTGAAGCACTGCCGTGGCAAGCACAGGCCTATATCTGCAGCGCAGATATTCGCCAACGTTTAAGCGAGCAAGGCGTCGACCTTGAAGAAGCGCAAGGACTAGATGAAGCTACTGCGCGAATTTGGACGCTCCCCGGCAGCGACCCCCTCGATTGCAGTATCGGCTTCATTACCACAAGCAGTGATCCCTTTTGTTCAACGTGTGATCGCATTCGTCTCAGTAGCCACGGCAAATTATTTAACTGTCTGATGGATAATACAGGCATGGATTTATTGGAACCGCTGCGCCAAGGCGATGAAGCAGAAGTGATGCGACGAATTCAAGAGTGGGTCGGTGCGAAAAAAGCGCCGGAACATTTTATTCGTTATGAAAATATGGCGGCAATCGGAGGCTAATTATGCATATCTCTGTCATGTATTTCGCAGGCATGCGTGAGCACACGGGAAAAAACCAAGAAGATTTTGATTTACCAAATCCCTGTGGCAGCGCTGATGTTCTGGAGCTTGTCACTGCACAGTACCCACATCTCGCTGACCTGTGTAAGCGCAGCCGTGTCGCCATTGGTCACGACTTTGTCAATGAACCCGTCGCTATTCATGCAGGCAGTGAAATCGCCATTATTCCACCAGTCAGCGGGGGCTAAGATGCAGGCAGCCAAACAAACACCCAGCGCCCCGATTCGCGAAAGCGCTGTCATTGAGGGCCCCCTAGCAGCTGAGCTGATGAACCCACAACGCTTATGTCGCGATGAACACGGCGCCCTCGCTAGTTTTATTGGTACGGTTCGCAATGAACACCTCGGCAAAGGAGTCACCCATTTACATTACGACTGCTATCAAGCGATGGCTGAATCCGTCCTCGCCGGATTAATTAGCGAAGCCTGTGAGAAATTTGACCCCGATTTACAAGCACTGGTTTTTCATGGCATTGGCACTATGTATCCATCACAAGCCTCAGTCGTCATTCACGTATCGAGCGGACATCGCGTAGCCGCCTTCGATGCTTGTCGTCACATCATAGAACGCATCAAAGAAGATCTACCGATCTGGAAACAAGAATTTTATACCGACGGCACTGACTGTTGGCTGAAAGGCTCGTAAGAATGCTGAGCTACAATCAAGCATGTGATTTAATTCACAACCAACGTACTCCCACGCAAACCGAAAAACTTTCTGTAGACGATTGTTTTAATCGCGTCCTCAGTCATCCCGTTTATTTGCCCAAAGATCAACCCAGCTTTGACCGTAGCACCATGGATGGTTTTGCAATTAAGCCGAATCGCAGCGAACGCATTTTTCGGGTTGTCGACATCGTTCATGCGGGCGAACAATTTAACGGACAGCTCCAGGCCGGCGAAGCCATTCGCATCATGACTGGCGCCCCCTGTCCACCAGACACCTGTGTCGTACCCATCGAACTCTGTTACCACAGTGATGAGAGCGTCACCATTCAAGACAGTGCGCCGCTCGATGTCGGTAAAAACATTGCCAAACGCGGCGAAGATGGTCACGCCGGTGATGTCATCGCCGAAGCAGGCACGCGCTTGGGCGCTGCCGTCCTAGCCAGCTGTGCCATGGCCGGCGCCACAACATTAGAAGTCTTTAAAAATCCACGCATCGCCATTGTCACCACTGGTGACGAAGTCGGTGGTGACGGTGATGCACAAATTTGTGACAGTAATGGCCCCCTTTTACATGCATTTTGCCGCGCTTTGCACTGCGACGCAAAACGTTACCTCGCCAAAGATACAGTTGGCGGTCTAGCGGCCTGCCTCGTACAAGCCGCTAACGAAGCTGACATTGTTGTTACCACCGGTGGCGTCAGCGCCGGTGCAAAAGACTTTGTACCGCAGGTTGCCAATGAACTCGGCTTTAAAACTGTTTTCCATAAAGTAGCCATACAACCTGGCAAACCAGTTTTGGTCTGCCAACACCGCGATGGTCGTTTTTTAGTTGGCCTACCTGGCAATCCCGTCAGTGTTTTAGCCACCGCACATTTATTCTTAATCCATATTATTGGGGTGTATTGGGGTGGCTGGCAGCCAGAGTGGATCAAACTCCCCCTTATTAATGCATGCCGCTCAAATAAACGACACCTCTTCTTGCCAGCTGCCCTACGTGATGGCGGTATAGATCCAGCACGCTGGAACGGCAGCGGAGATTTACTCGCTGCTGCTGCTGCTGATGGCATTATTGACATTCCACCAGACAGCAGTCTCGAAGCGGGCACCATGGTTGGATTTCTTCCGTATATTGGCGGCGTCATTGCAGATCGCGGCATACTACCACCGCGGATTAAATAATTTTAAAAGGCCCTACCCATTATGAAAAACAACAAAGCTCTTATCGGCATTCTCACTATTTCCGACCGCGCTAGCGAAGGCATCTACGAGGACCTCAGTGGCCCTGCTATTAAAAGCTGCTTTGATGATTACCTGCTCAGTGAATGGGAACAGGAGTATCGCGTCATTCCCGATGAACAGCCTTTAATTGAACAACACTTAGTTGAAATGGTCGAATTAGAGCACTGTGATTTAATCGTAACCACTGGTGGCACTGGCCCCGCGGTACGTGACATTACCCCTGAGGCCACTGAGGCCGTGTGCGAAAAAATGATGCCCGGTTTTGGTGAATTAATGCGCCAAGAATCTCTAAAATATGTACCCACTGCCATTCTCTCGCGTCAGACGGCAGGCATTCGTGGCAAATGTTTGATTGTTAATCTACCCGGCAAGCCCAAGGCCATTCGTCAATGCCTTGACGCCGTCTTTCCAGCCATTCCCTACTGCCTCGATTTAATTGAAGCGGCCTATCTCGAAAACAACCCTGATGTGATTAATGTATTTAGGCCGAAGCAAAAATAATATTTTTAGTCACCAATTAACAGCTACACAAGTAGAGAACCATATCTATATAACATCATGAGCAAGATAGAGCCAAGCACAAAGCATTCGGTATAGAAACAAGTTTTCAGGCCTATTCAATTTAAAAGACTCACGCTCATATTGGTACCACAACGAACAGTGCACAAAGCTACCAAGCAGAGACCGCAGAGCAGGTCGAAGCATTTGTGCAACGAACGGTTATCCCAACTGGGGAAAAAGCCATTCGAGAAATAAAGAAACTCAACAAAGGCAAAAAGCCTGTCGCTGATCCACCACAGGAATCGAAACCTGCCGAGCAGCAACACATTTAATATAATGCATGCAGCGCTGACCAGACTTTGGTCAGCGTTTTTCATTCTTCCTCAGGCACCTGCAGGCTGGTCGTCCATCCAAAATGCTGGAAACCATTCGGCCAAGGCATCTGCAACCAATTGATGCCCTGCTTGGTTGGGGTGATTGCCCCACGATAAATAATTTTGCAAGGGCTGTTTGGTCACGGCTTCACTATAAGCCTGAAAAGAATCAGCTAATCCAACCGAAAAACGTTGCGCTAAACTGCGAACTTGCTCAGCGTGGGCGCGCAGTTCCTGCGCTTCGTTTTCGTCTGCTTGCGGCAATTGGGTTTTATCCCAGGTCGGCGTTAATAAAATTACCTTTACCTCTTTAGCCAAGGCCTGTTCAATCATCTGCGACCATGCTGCTGCTGCACGCTGCAAACCGATACCGCGATCATTTAATGCATAATCAATAAACAAAACATCTGGACGATGACAAAGCACCTGCTCTTCAAAACGCGCTGCCCCCGCTTCCGCATGTTCGCCGCCAATCGCCGTACAAATCATATTCATCACGGCAAAGGGAAAGCGCTGTTTTAACGCAAGATGCAATAGGTGCGGATACGCTTCAAAGGTATTCACCTTGGGCGTCGCAAAATAAGCTGATGGCACACTGTGACCGTGTGCGACTATATTCACAGTTCGATTTTCTGGCCAATGCTTAAATAAATGAGCCAGCACTGGCTGCAGATACAGTAGTTTATCAGGTGTCGGCATATGTCAGATCCTTGGTACAGCAGGCACACAGCGCGTTCGATTAGCGCCGCTCGTGGCTAAGGGAGGAGCAGCTGCATAATACCCATGCAAACACAGCAGACTAGCCCAACGTAGGGTATAGATACGATCCCTCCACACTTCGACACTCATCTTTAGG
>CBDUFM010000262.1:0-4987 GCA_965366325.1 uncultured bacterium | reverse complement strand
AGCTAAGCCCTACCAGTTGCGTTGCTCAACATCGCTCAAGAATCAAGATGAATGGCTATTCCTAAACGTCGCTTGCGCTGGATCTTGTTGATCGTCATTGTCGTGATGCCGGCAACCTTGACGAGCGTACTCATTTGGTTTGTTGCTTCTGATACGTGGCTGCACAGTAGTTCTGCCGTGATCAGTCGCTCATTAGGCATGGAGGCAGCGCTCGAAGACCTCGCCTTGGCGGGTAGTAATCGTCATCAGCTGAGCCACCTTCGTTTGCGTGATGAGGAAGCGCAGGAGCATTTTCACTTTACAACTCTCGATGCGGCTGGTTTTGTTTTTGATAGCAAGGCACGTCTACTGAAGAGTGAAGAGTGGTCTTGGTCTTTGGCTGCGAATACGGATCTCGTCTTACTGCGCTTGATGCAGACCTGCTTGGCAACAAAAACGTTGACGGTGGTGGATTTGCACGAGGGCCAGCTTGGCTCTCTGCGTGTGTCTTTGCAGTACACAGAAGATGCAGCACTAAAGATTCAGCTGAGCGGTGCAGTGGATGCGCCGACGCGCGCTGCCATTGCGGATGCACTTCATGCTCAGTACTTTGAAACAGCTCTGCCTGCATTTATTACCGCCGATACCTTGTATCTTGATGATTTATCGCTGACTTTTAGTGGTGCCCAGTTTCATTGGGCCGATGGTGCTTGTCACCTGCAATTTAAAGATGGCCACTGCGTAGTGCAGTCATTTCAGGACACACGTTTGCCTTTATTCCAGGTTCGTGATGCACAGCTGAATGATGGCGCCTTTACTGATGTCGGTTTAAGTTTTGATCAAGTTTCACAAGAATTAGCGCTGCATTTTCAAACGGGCGAACAACATTTTGCTTTACTTATTTTACCGCAGGAACATGCCGTGCATGTGCGCGTTAAACAAGCGCAGCTTGCCCACGCCGATACGCCATGGGCTCATTATTTTGATGGACACATTGCCGATGCATTCTTGCCTACGCACTGGGATATTAGTGGAAGCAGTTGGGAGTGGCGCTCTGCTCCGGCTACTGCGCAGGGAGCCTTGCAATTGCGTGGCGTGACGCCGGTTGGCGAGCAAGTGATCAGTATGCGTGGGCGTTGGCAATTTACGGATGCCCTGCTCTTGGAGCAGGTTTTATTTCAATTGCCTGGTTTGAGCGCAGTGGCGGATATACAATTATCAGATGAGAAACATTTCTTTTTAAGTAAGCTACAATGGCTTACGGTGTCGCCATTATTACAAAAAATTAGCGTTGCCTATGCTGCTAAGCAATATCATGTCGAGCAAGAAGCAGATTTTCTACGAGTCTTTTTAATGGATGCGGATAATGATATCCGTGCAAGCTATTACGCGAATATGATGGGTGTGACTAAAATAGAGTTGCCCAGTGCATCGGCTGATTTAGTGAATGAATTTGCCGGTAAAGCGTTAATGGCTAGCGGCACTATGCGAGAATTGGCGTATCAGGAAAAGGCTGGTGCTGAAAGACAGTTGCAGGGTCATTTGAAACATGCGCGCCTAAGCTGGCCCTTGACGACTTGGGATGTGGCAGACGCAGAACTGCACTATCAGCACACTGCACAGCAGGAGACCTGGCGTTTGCAGCATGCAAACAGTGATTGGCGTTATCACGTATCTCTTGAAGAGCAGCGCTCTCATTGGGAGATAGCTGTGCCGCTCTTTGATTGGCGCTGGAAAATACATCTGAGACCAAACGATATGTCATTACGAGTGAAGCGGATTTAAATACTTTTATTCAGCAAGATAAACCGGTCTGGTTATTCAAGCATAGCAATGCCTGCGGGACCAGTACCTACGCTATGTCAGAATACGAATCGTATTTGTCTGCACACCCAGATGACACAGCCGCGGTTATTGTTATTCAAGAACATCGTGACCTTTCAAATTTGACCGCTGATTTATTGCATATTGTGCACAAAAGCCCGCAGTTATTTCTGGTACAGGCGGGTAAGGTGCTGTGGCATACCTCGCATATGGGTATTGCTGTTAAGCAAATGGAAACGGCCATGCATCAAGCGCAGTCAGCGTAATTGATGCTGTAAGTATAGGCGATGAAGCGCTATTGTTGTTATTTTCATGGATTTGCATCAGGACCTCAATCACAAAAGGGATCTTTGCTACGCCAAGCTCTTGTAGATCAGGTCGATGTATTTCTAGCCCCAGATTTAAACGGTGAAGACTTTACCCAATTAGATATGGATTCTTGGCTTGCTACGGCACGTAGATCCTTGGTAGGGCTGCAGAGTGATGATCAGCTGTTGCTCAGCGGTTCTAGTTTGGGTGCGTATACGGCTGCACTCTTGGCGGCAGATAAAGAGGCTGTTTTTTTACCAGCTCAGACGCAGTTATTATTGCTAGCACCTGCTTTTGGATTTAGTCAACAGTGGTCACAGATACTTGGTGGCGAAGATGCTATGCGTCGCTGGCAGGAGCAGGGGAGCCTGCCGTTTTATCATTATCACTATCAGCGTGACATGCAGGTGTCGTACGCCTTTTATGAAAGTTGTGCACGCTTGCCTGCGATTCCTGACAAGACCTCTGTGTCAGGGTCACTTATACATGGCTTGCACGACGAGGTCTTAGGTCGGGCGCATGTCGACGACTATGCGGCAGTGAACCCTCAGCTGCACTATCATCTTTTGGACGATGATCATGCGCTTTTGTCTACTGCTTCACAAGAACTGATGCGAAAAGAGGCCTTACGTTTAGTGCAGCAGTTTGCCTGAGTGGAACTTTTAACTGGCGACGACCTTTTAGGCTTTTTGAATACGCGTGGTTAATTTAGCGATGTGATCAAGAATTTTAGTCAAATAACTGCGGTTCTTTTTCTGGTTTTCAGGGATGCACACCATATTCACTTCACCGGGTCCACGCGGTTGCCAGGCCGTTGGAAAGTCTTTGTCAGCGTAGCCAGTAAAGGCAATAACTAACGGAATTCCTAGGGCGGCAGCAAGATGATGGCCGACACTGTCGTAACTAAATGCTAGCTGACAGCTTTTGGTGCATGCAGCCCATGCGGCAATCGATCCATAAAAGCGAATAATGGAATGGTCTTCAATGTCCTGTGCTTTGAGGTTTTTAAGCAGCGTGCCATTGGCTTCGTCGTTCTCGCTAATGTCAAAGGCGGTAAAGCCAATTCCACGCATGATTGCATCGCTGTTTTTTAATTCCTCGTCGCCGAAACCTCGATCAATTAAAATGCGCCAACCACGGTCAATCATGCAGCGTAATATTTCAATTTCCCATTCGCGCTCGACGGCCTTAGCTTGATTGCCGCCGTAGTCTAATTTAACCGCAATGAAGGGTCTATCTAAGAGGACGCCGCGCATGTGATCGGCGATTGATTGCGTTTCTGGGCTAAAGGCGAGTTCGGGGAATATTTCTGGCTCGGCGTCGAGGCCAAACTGTTCGCAGGTCCATTCATCGAGAAGGACACTGAGGCTTTCAGCTTTTTTGCTGATTTGTAAATTTTCCCAGAGTAAATATTTCTGTTCATCGCAAACTGGCAACATGCCTAACTGGTCGAGGCGAGAATCAGGCGCAATGACGAATTGTGGATCGATAGCGCTAATGGCTGCCGTTAAATCTAGCCAAGATAAGAGACGCGTGTTAAGGGTACCGCGCCGTGCATAGCTTAAAGATTGAATGCTAACCTGTTTAAGCGAGCCAAATAAACCATGCAGCTTTTTATCTCCAATGATGGTGATATGGGCATTGGGATAACGTTGTTGTAGGCGTTTTACCAAGACACTGGTTAGTAAGATATCAGCACCAATGGTGACGCGACTAAGCACTACAATCTTATCACAGTCTGCCGGGGGGGTGAAATGTTTGGTGCTGCGAATACGTTGGTGACGTGCGACTAAGTCATCCACGCTATGAATGTTAAACTGTGCAAGGCCTTTTTGTAGGTCCTCATTTAAGCTGGCGGCAGTCCAAACAATGCGACCAAAAATTGCAGCATAGGCATTGCGGCCACTCATTGAAAAGCTGTCGTTCCAGGCCTCAATTAAATCAGCAAATAACACACGAATTGCAGCTTGTTGACGTAGGTCAATGCTGCTATTCGTTTCTTCAGCAATGAAATCACATGCTTGTCCGATCAGCATGGGGAGCGTTTCTACGCTGGCTTCGTGCTCATTTATACTGACCTCGTCGTACCATTGAAGGATGACGCCGCGTGCTTGATCGAGTGAAGTAATCATAGGTTCTTTGCGTTTCTGTTGCTAACGTACTGTCTACTGCGAATCATGAGTAAAGGCACTGCGCTTTAATAATAATTCGGCTAAGAGTTCATCAGGTCCGAGTGCTTGCGCAATATCATAGCCACAACTTGGGTAGGGTGTTAGTGCTTCTTTAACTAAGCGGGGAATATCTTCGCTGATGTGTCTACCATTACTGAGGAAATAGCACAAGACATGTATATGCTCTACACCAGTCCTAATGAGGGCATGCACAGCCGTGGCTATGCTTGGTTCGGCGATTTCCATGTGTGCCGCCAGACAAGGGATCTCTGGGTGGCGTTGTTGGAGCAGCTCACGCATGATTTCGAGCTGTTGGTTGCTCTGGCTGCGTCTGCTACCGTGATCTATAAGAAGAAAACCTTTGCGCATGCTTGCTTGTACGCCTCGCTCAGCGTGTGGCTAGTCATTGTTGCGGTCTATACTTACTAAATGCTTCCAAGTGCTGAATGTGACGAGTTCGTGATTGACAGGATCCTTATTTAGCACTGAATATGCGCTATGCATGTCTATTTAGATTACAACGCGAGTGCTCCGTTACGGCCAGAGGCGCGGCAGGCTTGGCTGCACTGTCAGGATGAGATAGCCGGCAATCCGAATTCGACTCATCACTATGGTCAACGTAGCCGCGCGCTGTTTGACCAATCGCGTACACAGTTAGCTGACGCCTTAGGTTGTAAGGGCCATGAGCTGGTCTTGTGTGGCAG
>CBDUFM010000261.1:0-5006 GCA_965366325.1 uncultured bacterium | reverse complement strand
GTGGCCAAGAAATATTTGACGTAAGTTGGGCTGGCCCAGGTTTTACTGAGACCAGTATCCCTGATGCACAATTACATCGCGATACCGGGATAAATTTTCCTCCTATTATTAATGTGACAGTGCCGGGCGCTATCAGTGCTTCGATTGAGGGTGATTCGGTAGTGGCAACGGTAACGGCGAGCGATCCAGAAGATGTGACGCTCCCTGATAGCGCGATTGTATGGACCTCATCAATTGATGGTCTTTTAGGCGATGGTACGAGCTTTGATATTGCCGCATTGAGCGTTGGTGCTCATGTCATCAGCATTGTTGCGACGGATAGTACGAATCAAACTGCCAGTGATAGTTTTCCTATGACGATTACGGCACTAAGTTCCTTGCGTGATGCCGATGTGCCGGGACCAACCACAGCCGGTATTAATTATGTATATTATGAAGGCGCTTGGTCTTTATTGCCAAACTTTGCGAGTTTAAGTCCACTTGATGCTGGTATACTATCAGTACCTGATTTAAGCCCGCGTGGTGTAGATGATAACTTTGCCTTTCGTTATCATGGTTATCTGTTGGTGCCCAGTGATGGTGTCTACACTTTTGGCTTAAATTCGGATGACGGAAGCCGCTTGCGTATTGGTGATAGCGTCGTTGTTGATAATGATGGACTTCACGGTGCCCTCTTAAAAACAGGTAGCATTGGTCTTAAGGCTGGTTTACACGAAATTGAAATTGAATTTTTTGAACGTACCGGCGCAGCCGTATTCGATGTGCAATGGTCTGGGCCAGCAATAAGCACAGCAAGCATTCCAAGCTCGCAATATTTTCGTCTCGATGTCGATGAAGTTCCGCAGGTCAGTATTGTAACGCCAGCCGCTGTCTCGGCAGTTAGTCCAGGCGATATGGTACATTTTACCGCTACAGCCTTTGACGTCGAGGATGCGAGTTTTACGGATAACCAATGGCAATGGACCTCGAGCATTGATGGACCTTTGGGTCTTAGTGACTCCCTGTCTACGGATACGCTCTCAGAAGGCGTGCATACGATTAGCCTGTCTGTAACTGACTCAGATAGTAATGTCGGCCAAGCTACCGTGATTGTTATGGTCAGCTCTGTAGAAACAGGATTGCTCAATCGTGAGCTGTGGTTGGACATTGGCGGCGTGCGCATTAGTGATCTGACTAATCAGGCTGCCTATCCTGACAGCCCTGATGAAACAGATACACTCAGTAGTTTCGAAGGACCAGTGAATTGGGCGAATAATTATGGCACGCGTATTCGTGGTTATATTCATGCCCCGGTAACAGGGGATTATACCTTCTGGGTTTCTAGTGATGACTATAGTGAGTTTTATTTGAGCACTGATGACACGGCCGCGAATAAAGTGTTAACTGCGCAGGTACCGGGTTGGACCACTTCACGTCAATGGGAAAAATATGCGCAACAAAAATCGGTGACGGTCTCATTGGTAGCAGGTCAACGTTATTACGTAGAGGCTTTGCAAAAAGAGGGTGGTGGCGGTGATAATATTGCTGTCGCTTGGGACTTTCCCGGTCTTAGTCGCAGCGTTATTGATGGTTCTTTTTGTTCACCATTTATTCCAGTAGTTAACAATTAGCTCGCGCGTTTACGCGAGCTCTATGAGCCGGAGCTGACTACAGAGATCGGCTTGTGCGGGCTTTTTATCACGATTATTTGGCATCGATTCCCATAATAAAATATAGGGTGCAGGGAAACTACCGACCTGATTTATACGCATGCCAGCAATAGCAGAGGTCGGTGTATACAGTTCTGCTGGGTAGAGTGTACGTGCACGATGGTCTTGTATGACTGCCAACGATTGCGGGTCTAGGCTGAAATACCCTGCGCCATACTGAGCGTGCGTATAGGCAATAATTATTTGATCAGCATGGTGCACGGGGTCTTGAATGCGGATTTCAAATTCGAGTGAGCCCCAGCCACCGAATTCCCAGCGGTAATCCCATTGCGAAATTTGGGTAAGTGACCAGGTATTATTCTGATATTGTGCACAGTAGACTTGGGTGATGCCATGCTCATCGAATTTATGATAGACAAGGAAGGCATTGCCGGCGTCATCAAACCCGATTTTATTGTTTCCATTAATCATCCCTGCTTGACAGGGTACGGGATCAACGATACAGGCCCTTGCGGCGGGCGTAACTGGGAGGCTGAGCTGATTGCCGTCAACACTAAACCAGTTTAAAAGATCGGGACTTTTCATGAACGAGAGGTCGTGGTTGCTGTCAGCAGCGGGATCATCGCGCCAAACCCAACACAGATAATACCAATTATCGGGACCGACTACCGGACCATGCATGTAGGCATTCATTTCATGCAAGCCATCGCAGAGCGCTTCAGCCAAAAGACGTTGCCATGTTTTGCTGTGGTGATTATACATATTGTAAATCTCACCACCATCGCCACTCGAACCGTCTCTGTAGTGAAAGATTAAAGTCCCATCGCTAGTATTTAAAAATGCAGGATAGGTACAGCGGTCTTCGTTCTCGCCGACAAGTTGCTGTTGCTGTTCCCACTCTTCAATCGCATACGGTTTTTTGCTGGTGAAATAGACTAAAGGGTCAACGTGCATGTTGGCGCTGAGATGAATATAGCCGTCAGCATCGAAGGCCATGGTAATATAATTATGGCTGTCCCATTCAATGTGAACTGGTAAGCACTGCTTACTCCATGCGCCGCCAGTGAGTGGCCGCGAGGCGACACACAGTTGATGCTGCGGGTTATAATAAGCGACAAATAGAGCCTGATCATTATGCAATAAAGCCATGTTCACAGGGAAGGATGCAATAACCTCGTCGATGACTTCTTGTCGTATAATGCGTTGAACGGCCTGTGTCATGCTGCTGCTTCCCGAGTGTGATCGCTGAGCCTAATTGACTAGCTTGGGATTAAAAATCTTATTTATTAATAAGGCCATTGGTTTACAACGCTGCACTCTGATTGTTAGACAATGTGTTAAGTTTAGGCCTAACTCTGTTTCTTGCGCTCGTTTTCACTATGTCGTTTGAGAAACTTACGCTCTTCATCGCTGAGTGTATGCAGGCCTGTTTTGGAAATCTTCTCGAGAATTTCATCAACACGTTGAGCCGCTTGTTGATCTTTTTCTTGGGCGAGGTGGTCGCGTCTACGAACCCATTGTTTTTGATAGCGTTTGAGCAGTGGTTGAGCCCACATCATAGCTGCCCCACATAGTGCCCCGAATAAATGTACATCGTAGGCTGTATTACTGGTGCTCTCGGGGCGCAGACTGTTGAGGAAATAGATGAAGTTAAGGAATACGATGACAGATATAGCTAGCCAGGCCGGAAAAAAGAGCATCTGTGTTTTGGGGGCTTTGATAGCAGTCGCCACTGAGAGTGCAAATAAGGCTCCACTAAAACCGATGACAGCTTGTTGAGGAAATAGGAGCGTGTGGAGGAGGTTGGCTACCGAGCCGCAAATAATAATGGCAGACCAGAATTGTGCTCTACTCAAGGTTTCGGTGAACCAGCGACCTAGAAAAAACAGCAGCAACATATTAAAGAAAAAGTGGGCGCCATCGACATGCGTGAAGATGGCTGTGAAGGGGCGCCATATTTGACCGGCCCAGATTGCGGCCGAGCAATCTAAGAGGTCTGCGGGCGCGAAGCTATTTTCTAAAATAGAGCATATGAGAAAAATAATGAATTGCGCCAGGATTAAATACAGGGCTGTTTTAACCGCACAAAAACGTAAATAGGCAACAACGCGATCAAGAAAGCTCTGACCCATATTAATTCAATTCTGCCTGTGGCTCAGATGAATCTGTTCTGTCATAGCTGTGATGCTGATTGATCATTAATGCAGCCTAAGGACAATGGGGTATTGGCCGTCGTCAATCGGAGGGCCACTAATACGTTCGTGGTGGAGGTAGGCTAATAAGAGGTCGTCGAACTCTTTGAGACCGCTGCCGCGTATTAATTCAGACTTACTAACGATGCTATTTTTAGTTTGAATAAGCAGTTGTAAATCACGGTTGGTGAAATGCTTGCCATAGCGTTTGCGCCACTGTTTGCGATAATGATTACTAATGATGATGTTGATAACAAAAACAAAATCTTGTGCTGCACTGGCACGTGAAGTCTGTGCATCTTCACCATGCGCTTGATCGGGGAGCTTGAAACTGGTGCCGATGTCAAATTGTGTGGTGGGCAGTTTGAGCGGTAATGGACTGTTGGGTAGTTTATCGTTAGTAGCAGCCTGCTGTCGTTGTGCGAGTGGTTCGAGTAGGGCTTGTTCGAAGAGGGCATTTTCATGTAAATCAGGGAGCTTAGCTATGGGGAGTGCGGCAACCTGCACAGCTTGTCGGTCGGGGACCGAAACGTGGAATGTCGGCACCGGTTTTGCTTCGGTAAACGCGACGTCCTTATTGGCCTCGGTCTGTGTCGCTGGGACCTCTTCGTCGCTGACGTCGATGATATGTGCTTCAGATTCTTGTAATTCTTTATAGATATCAGCACCGTGGCTACACCAGACCCAGAGCAGCAGTCCGGCGTGACAGCAGCTTGAAAGGCCATGGGCGATGAGTGTGGTGTGATCCATGATGCTGCAGAGCTTAGGGGATTGAGCCGCTTAAATCAATGCGGTGCAATTCATTCAGGATGCTGGCTATGACGCTGCTGTGCGCAGAGAGAAAGAGCTGTTGTTGCGATTCGAGTAAACGAATAAGGCAGGAATCTTGGGCCCAGTAGCTCTCTGCTTGGAGTGTAGCGCAATGGGCGGCAATGCGTTTTTGCATAGGGCTGGGGTATTGCTGGAGTGGTATGACGAGTATCTGGGTTTGGCTCGGATGCTCCCAGCTCTGAATGGCTTGATCACCAATACATAAGACATTTTGGGTCCATGCTGCGTGGACACCGCTGCGTAATAAAACTTGCGGCAATGTTTCGGCCATGCAGGCGGGACTAGTGATAGCCTGTTTTTTTTCTAATAATGCGTGACTGAGGCTGACACTCGA
>CBDUFM010000260.1:0-5015 GCA_965366325.1 uncultured bacterium | reverse complement strand
ATTGCAGGTTTGCCGACCTCTGTTTATTGTCGTATCCAGTCTGAGCATAATTCCGATCCACGTGATAATGATCATGTGTGGTTAACCTTTGGCTTTGCTGACGGTAGCACTGGTACGATTGAAGGTGCGCAAACGGCAGAAATTGCTGATTACTATAAGGGTATTGTTGGCACTAAGGGCACCGTGCACGATCGTAAATGGGGTGGCGAGGCGCACATTAAAGATAAAGACGGTGATCGGCAAATGGAGGCGTTGCCAGGTGAAAGTAAACATGATTTATTTTTAGACGCCCTAGAAGGTAAGGCGAAAAGTGTAGCCGATGTGCACTGGGGTCGCATTGTTGTAGCCATTACTGAAAAGGCATTGGAGAGCGCAGTTAGTGGTCAAGTTGTCGATTTAACCGATCAGTTAACCTTAGCGCAAGTAGGAGCAGCCACATGAAGATCGCAAGTAATGCATGTAACTGGGGTGGTTATGCCAAGGCCCATGACCAACAGGTTGATAAAAAACAATTTATAAAAGATGTCGCGGCGGCGGGATGTACGGGTATTGAATTAGGTGGCCTCGATGGCGATTTTGATTCTGCGGCAGATGCTTTGACATTTGTTTGTGATCAGGGTTTGGATGTTGCTGCCTATGCTGCCGGTGTGACGTATAATCCGTGGCAGCCAAATATCGAAGATTACCAAAAGAATATTAGCTATGCTGCAGAATTAGGCGTAAAGCATATTATGTGCTGTGGTGGTTTTCCGATTTCGCCACGTCGTAATACTTATGATTTTGATTATGATATGTTCGCAACATCAATTGGCCCAATGGTTGCATTTGCCAAAGACCTTGGTTTGGAAATAGCCTATCATCCACATCGTGGTGCAATCTGTGAGACCAAAGATGAGACACAGAAAATAATTGATCGGGTGCCTGATTTGCGTCTCTGTGTTGATATTGCACATGTGGCAGCCAGTGGTGACGATGCTGTGGCCTTTATTAACCATTTTGCCGAAAAGATTGTTTATACCCATATCAAGGACTATGATTGGGAAAAAGATAGCTTTATGGAGCTCGGCGAAGGCGATGGAAAATTAAATGTTGCCGCGTGTCTGCAGGCTCTCGTCAACAATGGCTACACCGGTTGGTTTGGTTTGGAGCTGGATCGTAAATGGCAAGAAGGTATGCCTACGCCGATTGAAAGTACACAAACCTCAATTGCATATATTCAGAAACACCTTGCGGCTGTATCTGCGAGCTGATCGCCACTGCGTTGGGCAGGCTGTTTGTGCATATCTGCTGAACACCCTGCCCACATGCGCGACTGAGCTACGCCTGTTCGCTTGCTGAATTGGGACTGAGGATAATATGTTGGCAACATTGTTTAATCGAGATGAGGCCAATATCATGTATCAGCAGTTTATGAGTAAGAGCTTTGGTAAGAGCTTTGGTAAGAACGTCAGTGTAGCGAGATTGGCTCACGTTTTGTGCTTACAGGTGCTTCTCTTTCTATTTGTAAACCTTGCAGCGTTAGCTGCTGAAACAGCGTCAGGTGCAGCGAGTGTACAGCTCAAGCGTTCGTCGCTGACAAGCGAGCTGCTCAATGATTGTCGACTTGAGAGCTTCACTCTGTTCTCTGAATTAATGCAACGAGAGATTGCAGTTCGTGTGGTATTACCACCCGCGTATGATGCCCACCCTGAAAAACAGTATCCAATTCTGTATGCCTTGCACGGCCGTGGTGCGCCGTATACGACATTTTCTGACATGTTCCCTTTGCGACGTGCACTGGCCAAGCAGCCGATGATTGTCGTTATGTTTGATGCTGGTTATGCATCGTTTTATGTTGATGCGCTAGGGGATGGCATGACTCCTAAGGATGTTATTTTTGCCAAGCCAAGAGCATCAAAGAAAGTAAACGCCGATCGTTATGCGGAAAAGCTGGCACAGTGGGAAGCGCTGCCTGAGCGAGTGCTTGTCAAGTACTCGAGTTTCTTTTTTAACGAATATGTGCCTACCTTGGACCAGCTCTACCGGGTGAAGACTAGCCAGCGTGCGATAACTGGTTTTTCTATGGGTGGTTTTGGCGCTATGCATTTATGTTTGCAGCGACCTGATTATTTCACCTCAGTTTCGGGCCTGTCAGCTGCTTTTTATGATGCAGAAACTATTGCTGCGGCGGCAGAAAACGGGAAGAATAATTTCGAGAAAACGTTGGGTGTTTACACGGGAGATAACCAAGCATACGCCGCTGTTTTTCATAAAGATATTATCAAGCAATATGCAGCGGACGCTGTCACTTTGCCACCATTTTTCGAATATTGCGGCACAGAGGATTTCTTGCTCAGTGCAAATCAGGCAATGGGACAGACGCTCAAGGACTCAGGGTTTGCTATAACGTACAAAGAGGGACCCGGTAAGCACGATTGGAAATTCTGGGTCGGGGCATCTGCGGAAGTGATAGATTTTCATTGGCAACATTTTCATAAATAGTGTTCTCTAGGCGTTCTGTATTTCCAGCACTGTTCTCAATGTGCTGCGATGCTGCCATGGTGACGGTGTTTCAAGCTGTCGTTGTGTGTGCTGCTTTGTTGAAATATCCCGCTGTGCTTGTAGGCTCTTGCTGTTAGTGCAGGGCGAGGGACAGCTTAGCTCTTTTTTATCCGCCAGTATTCTGTGGACGCATGCACTAAGCATAGCAGATGCGGAAGGATATAGGTAGTGTTTCCGTGCTAAGTTTGTCTGGGGATTTAGTGAAGATAATCTGCTTTTTATGTGTCTTGCTATGCGGCGCAGTTCAACTGTCTGGCGCTGACTTATTCGGCAATGAGGTCCTTGAAGCAGGGGAGATGTCCCTAGCGGAACAAGCCGAATTGTACCAATTATTTTTCGGTGAATTAGATGCCGCGGCAACTAGTGCGAGTAAAAGATTAAAACTAGCCGTGCTGCTACAGCAGCGTTATGACGAAGAAACCTACAAGGGTATCAAGCGTCATCTATTAAAACGCATAGATGAATTATCGGCGGGTAGCAAAAAGAAAGAGGCCTATGACCTGGCCGTTTTTACATTTTTAGAGCGCTACAAGAAGCGCGAGCGAAATCATCAGGATAACGCGAGCTTGGTCGACCTCTTAGCGAAAAAACTTAAGAAGTCACCGAAAGAAGAGCGTGAAGCACTTGCTTGTGAGATAATTGCCCTGCTCAATGAGAATGCACATATGTCACTGCTGCAAAAATCATATGAGCAAGCAGCGGAGGACTTTGATCGCGTTGCTACGTGGTATGCGAAAGTAGGTGACAAAGAAGGTGAGCATCTATCGGATGAAATGCATGATTATCTTGAGGATCATATCAAAGAGATAACAGAGGCGGCGGCTTTAATAGACGAGATATCTGCGGGGGCCACGGATGTGAAGACCCATGCGACGCTGGGCCGATTTTATCTGAAGAGTGGTGATTGGTCTGCGGCACACCCTTATTTAGTGCAGGCGCAGCAGCAGACGTTAAGCGCTATTGCGACTATTGCGAAACAAGAAGAACAGGACCCCAGTACTAAGGGACGATGTCTCATTCTGATCGCGGAAGCACTCAAAGAAAAAGAAATCAAGAAAGATCGTGTAATTAAACGTGCGCTTTTATCCGTTGGGGTACGTTATCGATCGGATGTAAGGGATGCGAAAGAGGTCTTAAAGCCAGCCGCACAGCTTAAATATGCGATGGTGAGCGCTTCTTTTGAAGACGAATTAGAGGAGCTGGGTCCTGATCCCTTGCGTGGATTTGCTTATGCAGCTTCAGCGACATCAGTTGATGAGGCGCGGCTTTTGCGTGAGGGCTGGGCGTTGCTGTTTGACCACGAGAGCACCGCGATTATTGGTGGAACTGTTTTAGAAGAAGACGAGGCCAAATCGGCAAAGGTCCGTAATGGTATGTTGGTGATTAAAACATCGCCAGGGCACAGCGTTTCGCTTAGGAACATTCCGGATCAGAAAAAATATAAGGGTATTCACATTCGATTTAAATTTATAAAAGACCCGCATGGCATGTTGTTAATTAAGGTGCCTGGTGTGAATGGTCTTATTGTACGCACATTAATACGTGGTGAGAATGTTGGTTTGACGACTGGCTACGAGCGTAGCGAATACGGCTTATTAAAGTTAAAGCCAGATGATTGGAATGATTTACAAATGATCTGGGACGGGAATACCGCTAAGGGAACGGTGAATGGTGAACCTTTTGCTAAAGCGGTGCCACGACCCAATGATTTTACCGACATCATTCAGTTTGAAGTCGGTGGAAATGGTCATACCGAAGTGCATATTCAAAGCGTGTTGGGTTTAAAACGTTAGTCTCGCTCATATTGCTCGCGATAGTTTTCCCACATAGCCACCGCAAAAGCTGAGAGGCTGTTAGTGGGAATGCCTTCTCGTTGGCCTTTGTTGGTTTGCATCACACGATCAGCATAATCAAACAAGGGGTCGTGATTCCATGCTTGTTTTTGTCCCATGATGCGGGCGACAAGGGCGAAGCCTGGAATAACGCAGTTATTAATGTCTCTGTATTTTGCATCCCAGTGTTTGTGGTCGCGTGTGGGTTCGGTGGCGTGACGGATGCCCCATTCTGCGGTGCCGATATCCTCTACGCTGTAGGGTGTGACTGCTGAGCGTTTATCTGGATTCCATTTGGGGCCATTAGTGATATCGACGGCTTTTTGATCAATGTAAAAGGTTTGTGCGTCTTCTTGAAACATGGTATCCCAGTGACCAACGTTTTTCATGTGCTTGTCATTGAGCATGAGGCCGGCAAATAAAATTGGCCATTTGCGTCCCATGGCGTGACCGCCATCAGGCGGCCAGTAGCCACCTGCATCCGCAATACCGGCCAAGTCTATGCCGTATTGAACGAGATTAATTAAAAAAGTGTCCTTATGCTCGATGCCGTCAATACTATCAAAATCAAGATGTAGGAGCAGGGCACATTCAAGCATGACTTTACTAAACGAAACTAAATGTGGATATTTAACAAGTACT
>CBDUFM010000259.1:0-5015 GCA_965366325.1 uncultured bacterium | reverse complement strand
GGTTCCCTACCTAGTCAGCTATCCCGAACTTGGTCTACTCACCTCTCATCCACCACTCATGGATCATTTGCACACACTAATGGGTGAACGCTTCGCTATGCATCATATTCACGCTGTTCGCCAAGATGCCGGTAACCCAGGCGTAAATTGGCACCACGACTACGAGCAGTACCCACAGTGTAATCGCTCACACACGATGGTGCATGTTTTTTTCTATCTGAATGGACTCAATGGTGAAGTAGGCGACCTTCTACTCATTCCAGGCAGCCATAAAAATGTAATGGAGCGCCACTCATTGGGTTCCTTTGAAACCAGTGACTTACCAGGTTCCATTTGTGTAAATGATGTACCACACGGCACCGCCATCATTGTACACTCTGCACTTTTTCATGCACGTCGGGCAAAACCAGGTGGCGAACATAATTCACGCTATTTTATTGATATTAGCTACTGCCAAAACGGCATCAAATGGCCCAATTACAATAATCAACAAAGCATTAATCAATGTGCCCTTGAACGTAATTTAGGCCGCGACGGGAGGTATGATTTCCTTTATGACAGCAGCCAGTTCTACGAAAAAAAGGACGTGCTCGAATCCTTTCAAGAAAAAAATATCGGCAGCCTCTGCCTTAAAGTTTAATGACACACGCGTCGCCCCACATCTCTCTCAATCTTAGGACATAGGCATGTATATTTTAGTAACTGGTGCTACAGGTAAAGTTGGTCAACATTTTATTAGCAAACTATTAGCGGAAAACCCGGATGTTCGCGTACGAGCACTCTGTCACAACAGAAGCGTCGATGAACACGAACGCGTTGATATGGTGCGTGGATCCATTAGCGAGCGTTCGGTTTGTCACGAAGCCATGCGCGACATTACTCACGTTGTTCACCTTGCGACCTGCAAGGAAATTCCTGAAGATGTCATGGATGTGACTGTCAAAGGCATGTTCTGGTTACTGGAAGAGGCGCGCCTAAGTAGTTGCTTTGAACGCTTCGTTTTAATTGGTGGCGATGCCGCAGTGGGTCATTTTGCCTATAAACGCGATCGTCCGATTACCGAAGATCAGCCGCATCGTCCGTATCCTGGTTGCTATGCCTTATCCAAGGTTCTAGAAGAAGTGATGCTCGAGCAGTATGTAACCCAATACGACCTCGATACCTGCTGCTTACGTGCACCATGGATCATGGAAAAAGATGACTTCAAATATTCAATGCGCATTGGTGCAGAACAGTTTGGCGGCCCAGCATGGACCGATTTAATGGGCGCTGAGGAGGCAGAGCGCTGTCAAAAAGAAGGCATTGTTCCCATACTCTGCAACATTGATGGCGAACCCCTTAAACGTAATTTTGTTCATGTCGATGATTTAGCGGCCGCCATTATCATTGCGTTGAATCATCCACTCGCAAAACAAGAACTCTTTCATGTCTGCATGAATGAACCCGTCGACTACGGCTTTGTTGCAGAAGAATTAAAAACTCAGTACCAAACAGAGCATATTCGTGTGCGCAGCGACAAACATAGCACTTGGTTAGACAACAGCAAAATACGCTCAGTGCTCGGCTGGAAGCCAAACTATGACTGCAAACGTCTACTTGATGAATCCTGGACCTTCGAACGCTCAGAGAGTGACCAGCGTAAAATTTGGTACCCCGGTTAAAGGCAGCATGGCAACCCGCCTAGGCTAATAGCCAAGCGCGCGCCTCATCCTGTGATTCAAAAATACTAATCTCAACGACACTGTCATCCATTATACTTTGCCACATCCGCGCAACGCCAAACGTTATAGGCGTGGTGCAGATCAAGGCCGTCTTGCCGCTCACTGTTTTTTGCTGACGCCTCGCAGAGTAAGCAATCAGCTTGTTAAAATTCAAATTAACTTCTTCACAGTCTGTGAAATCTATGAGACGCAATTGAGGCGTAACGCTGCGCTCATATTCCTCTGCTTGTGTAGTCAGTTCATGTAAGGACTGTAAGGACAGCGACTGAATATCCGTACAATATAATATCCCATCATCTTTAGCCACACATTGCATGGCTGCAGTGTATTTGGATGGTCACGGATGCCACTAGGAAATCGTCATGCTTATGGCTCAATTATAAGTCGGAAACCAACCTCTGGGGAACGCATATTCGGGTTATAGGGCCGTCGAGCAGCAAAACGCACACCGGTTCCAGGTGAATTCCAACTACCACCGCGCGTAACGACATAATTTCCCGTTACATGACTGGCATAATCAGAAGTACCATTCCAGCGTTCGGCCCAGCTTTTGGAATCGTTAGGGATACACAATTCGGCAACATTCCCACAGATATCGACGAGGCTCCAATTGTTCAGAGAAGGAGCGAGCGTGGAAGGCTTCTCATGTGCTGCAAAATCATTAATCGGTGCCGTTGAAACATCATAGTAATGCCTATCACCATGGTTACCGCCGTCATACTTTGTATAAACATAATGCCACTTGTGATTCGAATCCCCGCCAACCGCATTCCGGCCATATTTTTGTGTCATGGATTTCACAGTCGCGACATCAGCGCCGATGTTTGAACGCTCACTAATGAAAACAGTCCCTCCGATGACCGCCTCGTTACCAGTAGGACTGTTAGGGAATGCATAAGCTCGTACTTCCGCCTGTAATTTCGCACGAGCGTCAGCTACCGCTGTGCCGCTCAAATCAGCAACGGTCATTGGACGACCCTTAAAAACCACATCTGATTCAAATTGCTGATAAGTAAAATAGGTTAAAACCGTATTAAAGGGTGTCATGCCCGGCGCTGGCACTGATGTTGTCGTATTGGGTCCATGGTTTCTTGGCCATATAGCATATTCTATATCAGTATCTGCATAAGCTGCATTATGAGTAGTACCGCTTACGCCTACCAATTCAAAATGATCTACGAGTGCTTCATTATATTTATAAAGACCGCCACTCATTTCTGCTGCATAATGTCCATTTACATCTACGGGCATATATAATCCCTGCACGGCTCTCGCTAGGCCTTGTTCATCAGGGTAGTACTCTTGCACCTCATGGTTGGTATCATCGACGCCATCTTCATCACAACTAAAATAACAGTCCCCTACTTTATTTTTTCCTAAATTAACTATATCAAGCGATCTATTTCGTTTGATAAATGTCTTCAACGGTACAAACCGCGCTGGGTAACGTTTATCATATTTAGTGTCTTGTCCCAATACGAATTTGAAATCCTTATTGGTCTCTAATTCAGGTGTTATTTCAAACCTTAAATGCACTATCTCGTCTTCAATGACTGGATTACCCACCATGTCTACACCCGTTTGTTGTTTTCCAACTATTTCATCAATTAAGGTGTAGGGGATATCTGTCGGGTGGTATGTTTTTGCAAAAACATCACTTATACTTAATTTATCGTCTGTACTCGGATCGTGAATACCCCAGTCGCCTCCACCATACACTACATCTTTTGGCGCATAGAGATTAATAGCGCCACGAGCGGCATATTCCCATTCACGTTCATTGGGAATCCGCACATTTGGTATCGTTACGCCTGCTGCCGCGTAAAACCCCTTAACCGATCCGCAAAAACCCTCTACATCTGCATAGGTTACCGTGTGCATAGCCATTTCCGGATCACTATAATCCGCAGCCGGTAATATAAGGCCCAATTGATTGTTCCCGGGATAAACCCCATAGACACTGAGATAATCTATTATATCGCTTGCTGCATCTCCAGGATAATTAGTGGTTAAATCGCCAGCGCCTGAAGCCATCGCTAACCATGTTTTTTGCTGTACTTCGTAAGTTGATATCCAATACGGCGTGAGGCCATCACGAATAGTCTTTTCATAGGGTCTATATGCCAACTCATATTCGTGTGCACCAAATAAAAAGTCAGTTCCATCAAAGCGGTGACAAGTGCTCAAGTCCTTAGACGGTGTGACAAATGGGTCAATATAAAGAAACTCTATTAATATATAACCCGTATCTGTACTGGGCTTATTAATATCTGCACGACTAACTTTAGGGACTGTGCCCGCATACAAATCTGCGTTCAAAGTGACTGGCAGTTTTGTGACGGCATCAATGACCATGAAGGTACGCCACCCATTTATATCACTACCCGTACATTTGATATCCTCATCTGCACTACCCGCTGTATCGGTGGGTCCAGTAGGTAAATACACGGCCCAAGGGACATCCGCCTTAGTCGGCGCTGCCGCCTGCACGGCATTCGCAAAGCATGTCACAAGTATTACAATGATAGATAAGTAACCATACCTAAGCATAGAATGCTCCTCTCACGTGAGAAATTCTAATCCACCTTCGCGGCGTTAAATTTAAGCCTGCCATAACTTCGGCGGTAAATGACGTAGCTATCATCTAATTGACCGTCTCGGTTGGGGTCGACATTGAGAAACTGCTCGGCGGTAAATTGACTAACACGTTGTTCACCAAATAAGTCGTAGACCTCTGCTCGGCAAATAGAGTTAAACACATTACTCTTGCCTACAAATAATCTACCTGTTGCAGACCAAGGCTTAATCGGCAACCCAGAATTACTGTCGACAAAGTCTTTGTTTAGGAATGCCTTATTTGCATCAAAAAATGTATTAATGTTCTGGGTCCATGGCTCCCACTCTGCGCCCGTCCAGCGCTCCAATTGAGCCGTTCCCGCCAATGACATACGATACCAAGTTGGGATTTCTAACCATTTTAAATCATTTGAGATACTATGTACCAAGGGAATACCTTCATACCAAAAACTCCATTTGGTTGCGCCACTCTCATCACGCCAGCCGTTAAGTGTACTTTCAGCCGCACCGTCTCTATTAAAGTCTAATGCTTCAGAGCCAAATATACTCATGCGTACATCATTGAGTAGATATTCCATTGCTCGAGTATTAGCATAAGCCGGTAAATTGCTTTTGCGGCGTGGCATTCTGTAATCCTTAAACGTTTCATTGATTGAATTTGTCCATGCAACGCCAATAGATTGCTCTGCCCCAATGTCACCATAGCCAACGTAAATG
>CBDUFM010000258.1:0-5026 GCA_965366325.1 uncultured bacterium | reverse complement strand
CAGCGAAAGCAGCGGAGAATGTCGAGGCTATTTTGGAACTTCTTTTGGCCAATGGAACGATTCCGGTTCTGTCTACCATTCCACCATGTGTGAAATTCGATGCGGAAGCTTACAATAGTCTGTATCGTGAATTGGCTAAAAAGCATACCATCCCGATGATCGACTTATATAAAGAAATGATGACTTTATCGGGTGATAACTGGAAAACCCAGCAGATTGCCGGCGATGGCGTTCACTTGACGCATAAGTTGTCTGGTGCAAAGCCGACGAAAGAAAACCTAGCTAATTGTGGATACTTGCTGCGCTGCGTTTCGGCTGTCCGCAAAATAAAAGAAGTTCGTGACAGCGTTCTTAAATAACTAGGAATAAAGTGATAAATCAATGATTTTATGGCAAGATAATTTTGAAGGACTAAGGCCTGGAATCATTGGTGAGTACAAAGACGGTGCTTACCGTGAAATGCATGCGCAAAACAGCCATCCGTTGGATAATATGGATGGCTGGCAGCATAAAACTGGTGATTGGGGTGTGCCCAAAGAGCATTGGGCCTGCTGTGAAACCGCGGATGGAAGGCGCATGCAATCATTAGTGACTGCCTCAACGTGGCAAAATAATTCAATTGCCAAGGGTTGTGTGGATTGGCGTGATTATTCGGTTGAAACGTCTGTTAAGATTATGGAAAAGGGTGACGGCTGGGGCGGTGCCGTTGGATTAATTTTTCGTTTCATGGATTGTACGCGTTATTATGCCGTGGTTATCGATCGAGATGCACAGGCAAAGATCATACGCAGTGTGACGGAGAATAATTTTGATGTGTTGGCACATGCAGCAATTGACCCACAACAAAAGCAGTTCTCTCTACAGGTGTCATTGCGCGGTGCTAAAATTGAGGCTCGCATCGGTACCGTAAAATTAAGCTGCAGTGATAGTAGTTATCCAACTGGTATGGTGGGATTTTTGGCTAACCAGCCAGCGTCATTTGCTGCGCTACGCGTGGATTGTGATGAAAAACAATATGCGCAATTAGAGAAAAGTCGCAGTGTCGCTAGCAAGAGACTGACGCGTAAGGTAAAACAGGCTGGCCAACCTGTTTTGATGAAGCAGTTAGACACCACGGGTTTTGGCTCTGGTCGTCGAATTCGCATCGGCGATCTGACTGGTGATGGTCATATGGACTTTGTGCATACTCGTTTAGATCCGGCACGTGAGCCTGGTGTGGCAAGTATTGTCGCGCAAAGCTGGGAGGGGGCGGTCTTGTGGCAACGCGGCACGCTACCTGATTTACCGGGTACGGAAACCTCGGGTGATCCCGCTTTGCAAGTTCATGACATTGATGACGACGGATGGAATGAAGTCATCTGTGCAATGAATTACGAGTTATTTATTCTTGATGGTCGAACAGGCGCTGTCAAACAATCTAGATTGGTCCCCAAGCCGTTGCCAGTGTCGGATGAATATAAACGTAACTTAAATACCTGGGGCGAATGTTTTGATGATCTTGATGACGGCATGCCCTGCATTGCGATTACCTGTGTGGACTTTCAAGGAATTGGCAAGCGCACGGATATAGTGCTGAGTGGTCATCATCATCAAACCATGATCTTTAATAATAAATTAGAATTACTATGGCAGGGTATTTATTGCCATGGGCATTTCCCAATTCCCTATCGACCTAAGGGGAGTGCTTATGATCAATTACTGAATGGGTATCACCATTTAAATCACAAGGGTGAGCAGCTTGGCCGGGTCTGCATGATGGATCACCAGGATGCTATTTTTGTTGGTCCGTTGGATGAGTATGGTCGTGGACCAGATCAAATTTTGATGGCAGCGGGCGAAGATGGTCTCGTTCATTTGACGCCGTCTTATCATGTGCGCCAGCGACACATGGGGCATGTGCAACGTCTGAGTATTGGAAAATTCAGAAAAGACATTGCGGGTCAATGCGTGGCGACTGTTTTGTTTCACGGTAATCGTGGCGTGGTGACTTTATACGACAGCACCGTTAAACAGGTTTGGACACGTGATTATCCGGTTATCGGTGCAACTCTGCAGCCAGTTTTATTTGATGGCAGTGGTGAGGAACGCATGTTGCTCTCAGGTATTCGCCCTGCCGGTGGTTACCAAGGCGGCTTGATTGATGGTGACGGAGATATGGTCTCACCATTACCGGATGATGGTGGACCGGGTCATTGTGCTTTGGCGCATGATTTTGATGGCGATGGTCTTGATGAATTGATGTTGTGGGACCATGATCGTATCTGGTTTTACCACAGTGATAAAAAAGTCAGTAAGCCAAAGCGTATGCAGCGCGTGCGGCCACCACTGTATAATATGAGTAATTTTCAGAGTTATTATTCCCTGCCCAAGGGTGCGATTGAGGAAATATAAAAATGGCATTTTCACCGCGCATAGTCGGCGAACACCGGCCCGATTACCATAGCCTCAAAAGTCTACTTGGCTCTCGACAATTTGTGGGCAAAACAGGCGAAGAATTGGTATTGGCCCTCTATGATGTATTTACCAGCACTGAGGATGGTACGTGGCATTTTTGGCCAGTGGATGAATTACAGGGACAGCCGCGGATACGTCGTTTTACATCTGACCCGATTAAATTACTGACAAATTATGGCTGGCATATTTGTGGTCAGAGTTCTTGCATCATGTATGGCATTTATACTGCGGCAGGCTTAACGGCACGTCAAATCAGCGTACCGGGGCATCTGCTCTGTGAAGTCTATTATGATGACGCGTGGCATATCCTTGATATAGATATGTGGACGTGGTTTAGGAAAGAGGACGGATCTATTGCCAGTGCCTACGATTTAGCAACACATGCGCATGAACTTATTGTAGATAACAGCAATACATCTTCGCCGTGTAATTTACCAGACCGCAGTTTGGAAGATTACGCGATCATGTATGCTGAGACGGAGACTGTTGATGACCATGTGAAAAATATTTTTCCACATTGGTCGGTTCGATCGCATCAGTTAGATTTCTATTTACGTCCGGGTGAGTCTTTGCAGCGCAGTGAAACCCCTAATGGTTGTTTTATCTTTTCTGATGATTGGTTGGACCTTGTTAAGAATATAAATAATGAGTGGGCAGGTTGTCCACGCGAGCGCTTTGAGCCCTTTCGAAGCTATGGTAGCGGACGCTGGACCTATGCGCCGAATTTATCTGCTCGCTATGAAGACGTCGCGTGCGGTTATTGGTCGCGCTCAGGCTGCACGCAAACTCTTGATGGCCTATCAGGTGCGGGTCAGATTGCATTTCGTATGCAATCACCGTATATTTGCTGCGCAAAACCCGATCTGAGTAGTGGGAAAATTGTCTACACTGATGGTGCCTCTCTACGTGTGCATACACAGGGCGCCGTGCAATTACGCTTAATCTTAGAAGAGCGGAGTGTTGAGCTGGCGTCAATCACTGAAGATGGCGAAACTTTTATAGACCTTACGAATTATATGTGCGCGCGTTATGAAGCGATTATTGAATTTACTTTAGCGGAGGGTGCCTTAGTTCGTGCATTTACTTTTTCATCTCCGATAA
Organism: uncultured bacterium; assembly: GCA_965366325.1. Classification (GTDB taxonomy): domain Bacteria; phylum Planctomycetota; class UBA11346; order UBA11346; family UBA11346; genus JANQLF01. The sequence continues at coordinate 1,471 of CBDUFM010000258.1, read as the reverse complement.
TGTCAGCGCCAAAATCTATGCCGGCTTTACGCGCTGGCGTGAATGATTTACGCTTGTGTCAGGGTGATGACCAAAGCAGTCAGACGATTCCTTGGAAACAGCTTATAGATTTTACGCCACAGGCAGAGCCGCAAGAGCAGTGGGTATCTGCGCGGAACGCCAGCATCGCCACTTGGGCGCAGGGTTGGAAATGCATCGTCCCAGAAGATCCCGCTGAGGCGGTCGAATTAGTCTACCATATGCAGCTGCCAGCAGGGAAAAAGATGTCCTGGTTTCATGCCTTATGTAGTGTTAAAGAGGGGCCCGAAAAAGAGCCACAGAAAAATGTTGCATTTTATTGGTCAACGGACGCGACCGATTGGCAGCTTGTGCACACTGCAAAAATATCGAATTCACATTTAGGCTGGGACATGTCGGTGGAAAATGATGTGTTACTTGCGGCCCCAGTTGAGGCCGTGTTCCTGCGCATTGTCAGTGAAACGGCTGTAACCGGCGTCGAATTTTACGGGCATCTTGATATGACTGGTCAACCAGCGACGGAGCTAGAAGTTCAACATGCGTGGAAAGAAGGCGAAGTGGAGCAATCAGCTGTTTTTAGGGGTCTTGACCACTATCAGATTGCATGTCAGGAGCAGGCTGCTGAGCATGTTATGACCTTGATCGGTTTGTCGCGGGAAAAACAACATGCATGAACAAGCGTGGACTTGGGTGCAAGTAAGTGACATTCATTTAGGATCACCGCGATCGTTTCGCTTTCAGCCAGCGTTTAATCAGCAATTTGAGTTTGCGCTTGAACAAATTTTGGCATTGCCGATCCAGCCTGAATTTTTATTGGTGAGCGGTGACATGTGTCGTGATGGTGATACACATCTCTTTGAGCTAGAGGCGGCGCATAAACGTTTACAGTCGCTGCCGTGGCCGGTGTACTGCTTGCCGGGCAATCACGATATTGGTGGGCGCTACCATGTCGATAATCCAGCTAGCGTTAGCGCTGCATCAGTTGTCAATTATAGGAGTGTTTTTGGTGACGACTATTATGCATTTATGCATCGTGGAACGCGTTTTTTATGCTTGGACTCAATGATTATGGGTTCAGGTCTAGCCGCCGAATCTGAGCAGTGGCAATGGCTGGCGGAGCAAGCACAAGATAGCACTGTTCCGACTATGGTGCTGATGCATTCTTTGCCGTGCATTGATGAGCCGGGTAAACCGCACAACTCATTTAGTGAAGATTTTAAATCATGGTATGCTACCGTGCCTGAGCGCGACCAACTGCGTTTGGCAGATTTTTTTAATGCCATTAATGTGTTATCGGTGAGCGTCGGCCATATCCACGTGTTTGAGGATCGTTTGGTGCAGGGCAAGCGGCGGGTCTTGTGTCCATCAACGGCCTTTTTAGGAGACCCGCCTTATTTACCGGATGCGCAGCGCGGTATGGGTTTTTTGCAATGGACCATGGATGGATCGGGAG
>CBDUFM010000257.1:0-5030 GCA_965366325.1 uncultured bacterium | reverse complement strand
AGAAATAGGAATGACAAAGCGAAGCGCGGAGCCCGAGGCAGAGCCTCGAAACAAAAAGACTCATGCGCCCGGGACGGACGCGGTCCCAGGGGGAAACCTCTCCTTCGCAATCACAAATAATAACCGTCTAAACAAATGCTCGCGCCAAACGCCGGTCCTCATACTTTGAGGAATTTTCATAGAGACGAAGTCGGAATGAAAATAGGAAGTGCCAAAGCGAAGCCGGAGCCAGAGGCAGAGCCTCTAAACAAAGAGCCCAGCATAATCATTCGGATCATAAAGAATAAACGGGCGTGCAGCGTAGTATTCGAGCGGGCCACTGTTGCGGCAGTTTTCGACCATGGCGGCGATTTGGCGTTGTGATTGAAAACGTCCGATGGATTCGAGTTTTTTATCGAAGAGTTCGATATCTGTACTGAGTTGTACATTGGGCTCATCGGCGAATGGGCAGTACACAGCAAAATCCCAGCGTTCGGGGATGTTGATCGGTTCACCGAGTTGGGACCAAATTTCGCCGGAGGCGTGGAAGCAGGAAATGTCGACTTCGCTACCAACGACACGATGGTCGGGATGGTAATCCGTTGGGGTTGGTGAGAGCACGACGACTGGTTTTAATTGGCGCATTAATTTAGTGCATTCCCAGGCAAGACCGCTAACGCTGCCGTCAGCTTGTGGTGTGGTGCCTTGGGCCATCGGTAAGGCGCCGTCTTGGAGACCAAACCAATGGATGTGGTCTTCGGCGATGCCGATGTCGGCGCTAGAGATATTCATTTCTTTGCGACGAATGTCTTGAATTTGATCACGGTCTTCGACGTCGCAGTAGCCCATGCTGCCGTTGGAGGCAACCGCTACGTGTACGTCAATGCCTTCGGCGTGAGCGGCTTGCACTAATAAGCCACAGCCCAGCACCAGGTCATCATCGTGCGGAACGACCACGAGCCAGGTGCCGTCTTTGCCACCTGCGAAACAGTCTTTGACTGATGTGCTTTTTTGAATCGCGCCTTGTGCGTCGCGTTGTTTGATACGATAGGTAGACATTAGTCTGTTGCTCCCCAGTTTTCTAAAAATTGAATAATATCTTGGCTTGATGCACTCTTGGCATTGCGAATAAAATGTCCGCTCGTAGCTACGCCCAATTGCAGGCATTGCTCAAGCATTAAACCCAAACAATAACCAGCATTAAAACGATCGCCGGCGCCGGTGCTCTTTTTAGGATTTTCACAGTACGGTCCAATGACGCCGCTTGCGCTATAGCCATCACCTGCAACACAGTTGACCTGGACGCCATGGGTGACGACTTCGTGAATACCTAAGTAGTCGCGAATAAATTGAGTTTGTTCGAGGACGGCCTCGGCTTTACCTGCGGCCTTGAGCGGGCCGCCAATTAATGCGCTGACGATGTCCGCTTCGTTGAGGTTTAATCCCAATACACATTTACTGGTTTTTTGAAATACCGTTAGGCAGTCTAAGGCCGCAAGGCAGTCTTCTTTGCTGCGGCTGCTGGGATTGACTAAATCAATAAACATATACGGCGTTTGGGTCAGTTCGCTATACACCTGTTGATTTAAAAGTTTCCAACACGCGGTCATGTGTGGATATAAAGTCCAATTATTCATGACAATCACATCGGCGGCCATGCAGTCTTTTTTAAAGTTACCAGCGCTGAGTTGTTCTTGGACCACTGCGGGTGTAAAGCGATACAGGTCGCCCATGGCGGCGAGCATATATTTTCCGTCGTTAAATTCGAGCGCTAAAGTCAGGCCATGGCCGTCAAGCCAGCTACTGCAACTGCGGCAGTCTTGGGCAAATTGTTCGAATGCAGGATGCATCGGCTTACCGAGGCTGCCGTAGTAATCGACTTTAACCCCAGCGCTATTTAATCCATCCGATAAATTAACCGAGCAGCCGCCAGCATCAGCACTGCGAATATTAATTTCATTTAAACTACTGCGTCCAGAGGCGGCGCTTATCATTTGGCCGAAACGCTGCATGCTATCGATGCAGGTATAGTCAGTTTCACTGCGGCGTTCATCGATGGCTTCGACTAGTTCATCAACAAAGCCATCAAATCCAGCAACCACACGTTTCTGTGCTAGTTGCGCTTGTTGTTCACGTAGCTGCTGCGCGAGTTCGGTTAGCGTCATCTAGCTGTTTTCATGATTTAGGCGTCGTCGTCGCTTGCTGCTATCATGTAGACTAACGAATCTGAGACTTCGAGTCCGGTTACATTACTCAAGAGCGAACGAACACCCTCTTTTTGCCATGAGCGCCAATCATCTGCACGTGGCTCGTCATCCGATATTTTATAGGCGCACGCTTCACGAATCAGACTACACAATTGTGGGCAGTTCACTTTATGTTGAATACAAAAGCTAGCGGCACCTGTCAGTCGATCATTTAATGCTAATTTACGCATGGGGTCACGTGCAATACGCGCCAATGGATCATTCAGTGCTGTATTTGCATAGCGTTTAAATAAATCATCACGCAAGGCACGACATTTATCACGCTGCTCGGTTCCATGTGCTTTAACCATGGCGACGATAATTTCTTCGCTGGCCGCATAGACACGATCATAGAGTTCCTGATCGGCCATACATTCCGGTAGAGTTTTGTGACCCTTAGCCAAACCGGCATAGGCAAAGCAGGCATGGGTGCAGTTATGAATAAATAATTTTTGGTGTAAGATTGATTCGAAATCATCAACACAGTCTAGATTTGGAATCGCCGGGTGTGGTGCGCGGTAGGCGGCACGTTCCGTTGGTAAGTAACGGTAGGGCTCGACCAAGATGTCTAGGTCATCATCGTTTTCTGGCGGCGGAATCATACGACCAATGGTGGTGCGCACACAGCCACAGTCTAATTCAAAGGACGGCCATAGAGCCTGCGGTAAATGACTTTTAATTTCTTTGCGTAAATCTTGGGCAGCGGTTAGTCCATTTTCACAGATCAAGAGATCAACCGGCTTGGTCATGTCTTGCCAGCGGTAGGCTAAACCAGCAGCAATGTCTTTGGCTATAATCGGTAGGGCCTCGAGGCCGACGGCGGTGCCCATGGCATCTGCTTGGGATATGGCAGCAAGCAGGCCGTCGTGATCTTCGGGGTGAATAGCGCGGATGCCCTTGACCTTGAATTCTTTGCGCTTTTCATTTTCCACTTCAAAAACCGAATAGGTTGTACGCTTGTTGATCGCCTCGACGCGTTTTTTGTTGATGTCGATGAAGCAGACATCCCAACCAACGGCGGTGAACAACGGTGCGATAAAACCTCGGCCGATACTACCGGCTCCGAATAAGACTACTTGCGGCATATGACTAACCCATACTGATGCTGTAGGTGGAATAAGACCCTATGGCAACTTGTTATCAAGTGTGCCTGTTTAGACTCGACCGTCTGCGAGTCTTTAGTGATCTTATAAGGGGTAACGGTGCGCATTCTCATACTCTGTTGTTTATTCTGCCTAATCCAAGCATCCGACATAGAAGATGCTGTGGTCAAGATTTACACGATGTCGTCTGCTCCCGATTATTATAGCCCGTGGGCCTTATTGTCACCCAAACAGGGCACAGGTTCTGGGGCGATAATTAGCGGGAATCGCATTATCACGAATGGCCATGTCATTCAACATGCCAGTTATATTCAGGTGCAGCGCCACGGTAAACCACAACGGGTACGTGCGCGTGTCCAGCAAGCAATCCATGATGCCGATCTTGCGGTGCTAACGGTGGATGACCCTAGTTTCTTTAAAGGCGTTACTACACTGGACTTTGGTGAATTGCCTGCATCCCAGGCCGAGGTCAAGGTCTACGGATTCCCGATTGGCGGCAAGTCACTGAGCGTTACCAAGGGCGTGGTTTCGCGTGTCGAAAATGTCAACTACGTCCATAGCGGTATTAATCTCTTGGCTGGCCAAATTGATGCTGCGATTAATCCGGGCAATAGTGGCGGCCCAGTCATTCAAGATGGCAAAATAGTGGGCATTGTGATGCAGGGTCGTCGCGATGCTGATAACATCGGCTACATGGTGCCGGTAAATGTCATTCAGCATGCTTTGGACGACATTGCGGATAATCGCTATGATGGTTTCCCCAGCCTGGGCATTGCTAGCCAGGGCATGGAAGGCGCTGCGATGAAGAAGCGCCATGGCTTGGGCCCGGAGCAGTCTGGGCAACTCGTCTATCATATTGTTCCTGGTTCAAATGCTGACGGCTCGCTGCAAGTGCAGGATGTGATTCTCTCGATTAATGGACATATTGTTGCCGATGACGGCAGCATCGAACTGCGCGGCTTTGAGCGTACCACTATGCATTATTTAATTAGTAAATTGCAAATTGGTGAAGCCCTACAAATGCACATTTTACGTAATGGTCAAGAAATGGATATTGCTATTCCCTTGGATGACAGTGCGCGTGATAACCGACTGGTGCCATTAATTGATTATGAGGCTAAGCCGCAATATTTTATTTATGGCGGCCTCGTCTTTGTGAACCTCAGCACCAATTTATTAACCCGCTGGGGTGGCAGCTGGCAGGCGCGTGCGCCACGTAATTTGACTGATTATTTGCGCTTTAATGAGCCGCGCGAAGACATTGATGAGGTCGTTATTTTATTACGCGTGCTGCCTGCTGATGTCAATGTTGGTTACCATGGTTGGTCCAACTGGGTGGTGCGTAATGTCGATCAAAAGCCGATTCGCAATTTGAAAGATTTAATTGAAACCATCGAGCAATCGCAGGATGATTTTATTAATCTTAGTAACGAACGAGGTGCGAGCATCGTTCTTGACCGCCAGCAGGTCGCTAGCGAAGGCCCCACTATTCTCAAGCGTTATAAAATTACCAACGATCGCTATATCGAATAAATCAATCGGCGTTATTAACGTTTGGCGCTGCTTCGTCTAATTCAGCACTTGTCGTTGCGACTGCGTCAGTCGGCAAGAAGCCCTGTATCACGGCGCTATAATAAGGCAGATACTGCTGCCACGTTGCGGCGGCGTAGCCTAGGCAGATGCCTAAGATCAAAACCAGTGG
>CBDUFM010000256.1:0-5035 GCA_965366325.1 uncultured bacterium | reverse complement strand
CGTTGAATTTACACCCGGCATTGGACAAGTGGCCGATCTCGGCGTCACCCTCATGTTGTTTACCATTGGCCTGAAATTAAAGGCCAAGGATCTCGCCGAAGCACCGGTCTGGCTGGGATCGACCATCCATATGCTCGCCTCGATGGCCGTGTTTTATCCCTTGTTACTCGCTGCGGGCGGGCTTGGCATTCCGCTGATTAGTGACTTGGATTGGGGGACCGCTGCGATTGTCGCCTTTGCTATGTCCTTTTCGAGCACCGTATTTGCGGTTGTCATGTTTATTATGCAGGATATTTTCGCGGTTATTTTTCTCAGCGCATCTAAAGGCATCATCCCGACATGGTGGGCGCTGCCAGTTGTCATTGGTTTAGTCTTACTCAGAAAACCGATGACTTGGTTTCTCAAGCGCAGCGGTCACGGTGAACTACTGATTCTTAGTGGCCTATTACTGCCATTGGCAACCTATGAATTATTTGAATTAGTGCATCTCAAAGGCGACCTTGGCGCCCTCTTTGTCGGCGTACTTTTAGCAGGTAGTAAAAAAGCTGATGAATTATCAAAACTCTTATTCAGTTTTAAGGAACTCCTACTGGTAACCTTTTTTGTTTCCATCGGCTTACGTGGCGACCCCACTATCGACATGCTCTTCATTGCCATCGCCTTGCTAGCGCTACTGCCACTCAAACTTGCATTTTTCTACGCTATTCTCACTCGCTTAAATCTGATGGCTCGTCCAGCAACCTTTGCCACCTTGTCGTTAAGCAATTATTCGGAATTTGGGCTCATTGTTGGTGCGCTAGCAGCAAGTAAGGGCTGGATTGCACCCGATTGGCTGCTCATTTTCGCCCTAGCATTGTCGATGAGTTATGTCATTGCCGGTCCCGCTTACATGCGTGCAGAACGCATCTTTGAAAAATTTGCCGCATGGCTTCAACGCTTTGAACGTGAAAGTGCACGGCCTCCACGCGTCTATCTGGAAGGCAAGCCCGTTCTTGTAGTGGGCATGGGCCGCATGGGCACAGCAACCTGTAGGCAAATTGAAAGGTTGCTCCCCCGTGGCGTCATTGGCCTCGATTTTGATTCGGACACCGTTAATAAGCGCCGCGATCAAGGTCTCGCCTGCCTCAAAGGCGATGGTGGTGACCGCGGCTTTTGGCAAAGAGCCGAGCTATCTAGCATACAAGCTATTTTAGTCACCATGCCAAACCAAGTCGCTGGACATAATGTAGTCGTTGCCCTACGTGAAGCGGGTTACCAAGGTTTTATCGGCGTAACCACAGCCCATAAAGAAGACAATGCCGCTATGATCGAAGCAGGCGCCGACACGACACACAGCATTTATGAAGGCGCCGCCGAAACGTTTAGCGAATTCGTCTGCCATAAATTAAGCGGTCCAGCAACCGCTAGAATTAAAAACCCTGAAAAAACGGACTGACCCTTACCGTATACAGGCCTACCGTACAGCTTTTGCATTAAAACTTATAATCACACCACACATGCACACGTTAAATATCACATTCAAAATCCGTAACGGGCATAATTACAACATACAGAATATTGCGCAGACAAAAACAACGACATCAGTACTATAAAAATCAACAATGGTAAAATTGACTTAAAGAACAATATTTTGGTACAAATTAGATACAGTACCTGCACAACAATTCCAATACTGAGTGCTAACTGCATACACATACCGATAAATATTATCACATACGCATGGCGAATATCGAAGGCTATAAATACCTGTGGCAGCACCACCTCTAACACAAAAACCCATAGCGACACAGTTGCTAAACGACCAAGGTTCCCAACTTTATCAGATTTCCCTTCACGCACGTATTCAGCTACAAACACTTATTCGTCCTGCATAAATCATGCATGTATATGTTCCATTATCCAGCTCACTCCAACAAACTACCCTGTATGGCCAGCTCTTTGGACGCCACTTTATGTGAAAACACGCCCGCTCCCCAGCAGTAGGTGACAACCTCGCCATCGGCAAGGATGAAATAACGCGTCAGCTTGCCGTCGACGTGTTCTTCGATTTTGTTGCCGTTGCGAGTGAGCACGGCCGTGCCTTTAATCGCTGCAGCACCTTCATTAAATTGTCGATACGTTTTCGTTGCACCATCTGCCAATTCAGTAAGCAATAAATTAATCGCTGAACTGGGATAGACATCGGCATCTTGATTAAATGCTTGGTAGGCGCCATCCTCTATCGCATAAGCAATGACTTTGCCCTGCGCATGCTTGATCCAAAATGGATTTTCCATCGCTTCACCACCCATAGAAAAACGAGCATTTGAATACAGGATACCATGTTCGTTGGACTGCTCGTAGTAACCAACTTTGTTACCGGCAATTTCAAAACTGTAATAATCCATCGCTCCCTGCTCTCCATGATTTTTCACATGCATATTCCGCTCAGACTGTGTACAGCTCATACAGCACGCACACAGCATCAGTAAAAGACTTTTCAACAACAGCATGGTCACTCCTGTTAGTTTTACTGCCTAACGACGCTGTTCTTCGTCATACTGAAAAACAGGCAGGCCAATCTTCCAAATGATAGCCGCCAAGCGAATAGCCGCAATTAGGACCATGCCAGCAATCGCTGCTGGCACGACTGCCAAACCCAGACCCTGCAAGGATAGATACAAGACAATGCCCGCTAAAGCCGCAACCGAATAGAGCGGCTCGCTAGCACGAAATAATATTGGCGTTTCATTCAACAATACGTCGCGGATCACGCCACCCGCTGCACCTGTGATCACACCCATGACCACCACAATTAATGGCGAGGCCTGCTCCGCCTCTGCAATTTGTGCTCCGATAATTGCAAACAATGCCAGACCAAAGGCATCAGCAATCAATAAGGCCTTCATGGGTGGTTTAAAATAGCGTACATAAAAAATCGTCACAAACGACACAGCTACAATCACCCACAACTGATTCGGATCAGCAATCCAAAAAACCGCGTCACGGTTTAAGAGGACATCGCGACAGGTACCACCGCCTACCGCGGTAGCCACGGCGAGTGCCAACACACCGACCCAATCGAGACCCTTACGACCCGCAGCTAAGCAGCCACTGATTGCAAAAACACCTACGCCAATCAGACCCAGCACGTACAAAATCATCGCAGCATCCTCCCTCACGATACGAGGAGCATGACCTATCAGATGTTTTGCGAGACGCACCCTTAAAAGCGCTGTTCCTAGCGCATGCTAAACAGCTCACTCGTCTTTTGCTGTATGCTGATCACGCAGTCCATAATCGACAACGAGGCCGAAATGATCAGATGGAAAAACGGCATGATTTTCTGGAACTGGCTGATCACCAATAATACGCACCTGCATGGGCCTCAGTACGGACGAGCGCATGAGCACACGGTCCAAGCGACGACTGTCTTCATTGGCAAACGAACCGCGCCAAGCCATTAAACTTTTTTCTTTATTCCAAGTGTAACCTGCTTGACCAGGCCGTAGAGCCAACCAAGCGTCCTGATAGCTTGCTGGTATCTGCTTTGATTCTGGCTGCTCGCCGTCTCCGAAATTAAAATCACCGAGGCACAAGGCCTGTTCACTCGCGGCCAGTGCTTGAAAAATAATCTGCAACTGACGCGCACGGGTCGGCCCATCTTCTAAGAAACTTTCAAGATGACAGCTGGCGATTGCAAATTGCTGTCCTGCTAATTGCGTTTTGATTAGGGCATAACCCCGCCCCTGCGCACTCGGTAAGTCTGCATAGGTAGAGGCAGCGATCGGCGTCTTCGACATCAGCAAGAGGCCACCTCGATGATCAGGCTGCCCATTGATGCGTGGCACATGATAACGTTTGAGCAGCCCAGCCTCCTCTATGGCATGCAGAAACCACGGCGCAACTTCCTGCAAGGCAATCAGATCGGCATCTTCCTGCTGCAACAAGGCTAATACATGTGGTAGACGCTGCGCTTTTAATCGATGATCTGAAAGCACATTATACGTCAGCACCCGTAGCCGTGTCGGCTTATCTGCTGCAACAGCGCAGAGTCTATCCGTAGCAGCGAGACTACATACAAGTACCAACAACAATATTCTCACAGTATACTCCTTAAACCGCCCATACTGTACGCAATAAGCCTGCCTACTGTAAATACTTGGTAAACATTAGATAGCGCGCAGCTGATGGTGTTTTCTAAAGGCCTTTGGCGTCACACCATGCGCACGTTTAAATAATCGATAAAATTGAGCATGAGTTTTAAAACCGCAGTCTTCTATAATATGCTCGATGGCCTGCCCGGTTTCCATAAGCAAGCGCGCAGCATAATCCATACGCTTCTTATTCACAAACTCAATCGCTGTCAGTCCAGTATATTGTTTAATCCGACGAGAAATATATTCACGCCCCTTACCACAGCGTTCACACATTTGCGCAATCGGGTCCACAAAATAACGTGGCTGATCAAATAATTGAAATAAATCTTCGAGCCAATTGGGCAGCGTACTGCGGGGCGTAGTCTGCATATGAAGACGCTGCATCAAATTCAATAAAAATGCATCGGCATACAATGCCTGCTCGCAACGACCTTCCAAATCCTGAACAGCCTGTAAAAACCACAGGTGATCTGCCGCCGGCAGCTGCCAATGTTGCGCCGCGTTGGCCCAGGCGCTTAATTGCAAGTGCTCGCCGTAGCGCTGGATTAAATCCGCATGGTGACGGCCTGAGATGGCAATATTTATAATTTGCAATGTTGCATCAGCGGCTGCTTGCAAGAAATGCTCGCAGTCCGGGGACACCAAGACCAGGTTGCCACGCTGTAACTTATGCCGTTGCCCATCCCAGTTATGTAGGCCCGTCCCCTGCTCGATAAAAAACAATTCGGCAAAGTCATGCTTATGCGCATGAAAGGCGAAGCCCGGTCGATACAACGCACGCTGCATATGGATCTGCTGTCGTTCATCACTTACCAAGTCGTCCCAATGCAAGGTGGTCATATTACGATCATTTTTATCCTTATATTTATCATATCTAGTCATATTTGTATATAGAC
>CBDUFM010000255.1:0-5046 GCA_965366325.1 uncultured bacterium | reverse complement strand
TCGCGATTAATTATTCGACACACGTCCTCATGGAAATCTCCATGCATGCGAAAGCTATTCAAATATTCCTTCAAGGCCTTCGACTCTAGCAAATGCTGATCTGGAATATAATTAATGCTAAGCTCGGCCCAATCGGGCTGGCCGGTCACTGGGCACAGTGATGTAAAGCGCAAGCACTGCAGACTCACCCAGATGGCATTATCCGTAGCACGCGCCGCTTCACTAACAGGGATCGCCTCCAACAAGCTGGGCGTATAGGTGTAGGGTGTATCCCTAATTTTTCCGAGTGATGCCTGTGGCAACTCATGACCTTGCCGCAATTGCGATTGTATGTTCTCTGCTTCATCAGTCATCGTGTATTCCCTAAGTGTCTTTACGCTCAAGACAACGAAAAATAAGCTCGCCACTTTCGCGTCGCTGCGTCTCTACCCATTGACTGGCATCGTAGGCAGGAAAAAAAGCATCGCCTTCGAAATCTTTTTGAATTTCAGTAATAAACATCCGCGTAATGAGCGGCAACGCCAAGGTATAAATTTGACCACCCCCAATAATAAAAGGCTCTTCATCACTTTCACGAGCGGATGCAATCGCTGCCTCCAAATCGGTGAAGCACTCAAAACCCTCGCGTTGATAATCCGTCTGCCTCGATACGACCAGATTACGCCGCTTTGGCAGTGCCTTCGGCAAAGCCTCACAAGACAAGCGCCCCATGATCATTGCATGACCCAGCGTTGTTTGCTTGAAATGTTTGAGGTCTTCGGGGTAATGCCACGGCATATCATTGTCAGCCCCAATGACGCGATTGCGTGCATGCGCCACAATCAGCGCCAACGGCTTCAGGCCACTACTCATACTGACACCGCCGCCTTAATATGCGGATGCGGGTCGTAATCCTCTAAATGAAAATCTTCAAATTTATAATCGAATATAGTTTTTGCTTCACTCTCTATGCGCATTGTTGGCGCCGACCGTGGCTCGCGTGACAGTTGCAATTTAGCTTGCTCTAAATGGTCGTTATACAAATGTGCATCACCGATGGTATGCACAAATTCGCCAACTCCCAAGTCACAAATACGTGCAATCATCATCATTAATAAGCTGTAACTAGCGATATTGAAGGGAACACCCAAGAAAACATCCGCACTACGCTGGTACAATTGGCAGCTCAATTCCTTGCGCTCGACATCAACATAAAACTGAAACAAAGTATGGCATGGTGGCAAAGCGACCTGGTCAGCCTCGTTCGGGTTCCAACCACTCACAATCAGGCGGCGGCTGGTCGGATTGGTTTTAATCATTTCAATTAATTGTGCTATTTGATCCGCACCATCATCATTAAAACCCTGCGCTATTAAGCGGCGACCGATCGGATCCTCGCGCTCTGGCGCAGCTGGATTGGCCGTTGCGCCAAAATTTCGCCACTGATGACCGTAAATGGGACCTAAGAACCCTTCTTCGCGACCGAATTTTGCGCAGGCCTCTGCAGTTGCCCAGTCATTCCAAATCCGCACGCCAAGATCCTTCAGTGGGCCAACGCGAGTTTCACCGCGTAAAAACCACAGCAGTTCATGAATAATTGATTTGAGATGCAGCTTCTTAGTGGTGAGTAATGGAAAACCCTTACGCAAGTCGAAGCGCATCTGATGACCAAAAACACTCTTGGTTCCCGTACCGGTGCGGTCTTCGCGACTAATCCCTGTGTCGAGAATCCGTTGTAACAAATCTAGATAAACGCGCACGCCGAGCCTCCCTCAGTAAGCAAACTAGCAGGCTCAGAGCATGCAGACTTGCCCGAAAACGCAAACAGCGTCGACCGAAGTCGACGCTGCTCTTAATGAAGGTAAATCAAATGGACTATCTAAAAAGCGCTCTTGGCACGTGATGCAAGGTACTAAAGCCTGAGGCTTTAGGAATGCAGCTGCGTGCTTCAAATGTGGTGTTTAGAACTACTTCTTATGGATGATCTCGTAGAGCTCGTTGCCCAATTCCCATTCGTGGTAGTCACGAACACGTGGCGGTGCAAAATTAACTTCGCGTGCTTCGAGCAAGTTGACCAAATCACCACCCTTTTCACGCTCAAAATCACGTACGGCATCATAGATCAGCAAGGCGTATTTCCATGGCATGCCCGAGAAACAATGAATAACCACAGGGTCTTCATCTTTACGCGATGCAGCATGCTGCTCACGCTTCTCAAGCTCACCGTGCAAGAATGCATGCGTGCGTTTGACTTCGTCCCACTTGCGTTGCTCGGTAGATTCAAAGGCCAGTTCACGACCTTGCACCTCAAACTCAGCACCAGCACCAACGCGGAATTTAGCCACGCGAGTCTCGCGCTTCGTTTCCCATTCGTTGTTGTAAAAAGATGGCTGATGGCCGCGCGTCATACCCGCAGGGTAAGCCATAATGTTTACGTCTTCTGGCGGTTCGATGGTCGACTCAGTAGGGGCACCTTGGCCCTTATTTGTCGGCAACAAACTGGTGATGAATTTCTCATCAGGAATAAATTTGGTAGTGAGGAGGAAAAAGATCAACAATAGAAAAATAATGTCGATCATCGGAGTCATATCCGGTTTGACCTCTTCGTCTTCTTCTCTGACATTAACAGCCATAGTGTGGTCTCCCTACTTATCCGGACGACGTGAAGTAAACCGGATTTGAACAAATGGCTTCGCGTCAGCCATGTTTTTATACATCTTTGGAAGCATGCATTTGCCTTCAGGGCTTGGATAAGGATTAACCGTATCCGTCATAACCTGCTGTACTTCTTGAACCACACGATACTCAGCTTCTGAATCAGCGCGCAATTCGATTTCGACCATTGGCAACATTAAACCAGTTCCATTTGGATCCGGAATTTTATCTGCTGCATTATAAACACGATCTAAGAAATCGCGTAATTTTTGATAAGAACCAAAATCATTATAACCATTACCGCGCCACGTGGCTTCACCAACGGCGATAGTATGACGCGGTGGCTGACCTTTAACCTTACTGGTTTGTGAAGTACCAAACAAGTTGATCACAACCTTACTCCAACCTGGAGGAAGTTCAGTTTTGAGCGCTGTTTTTGTTGGTGGCACCGTGATTTTTTCAGGGCGCAAGTCAGAGGTAATTTTACCAGCAAGGATAAAAAAGATAATCAGTAAGAAGATCATATCGATCATCGGAGTCATATCGATCTCATCCGATGCCTGATCCATTTTCTTTTTCTTAGCCATAATTACCTCTTCACTCTGCGAACACTGTTAATAAATCGTTACGAATATGCACTGCAGTTTTAGTCTTAATCTACCGTCTTAGTTACCGCGGAAGTAGTCTAAGATCTCGTTAGTCAAAACGCCGGCTTCTAAAACACAACGATTAACGCGAGCGCGTAAAACGAAGAACAGAATCAACATAGGAATAGCAATGATCAAACCCATTGCAGTCGTGATCATCGCACCACCAATACTATCTGATAGCATCGATGGATCAGGTGTACCGCCGGCTTCAGCCATTTGGAAGAAAGCGCCGATCATACCCCAAACCGTACCAAGCAGACCAAGCATCGGGCCCAAGCCTGCGAACAGGGAAAGCCAGTTCACTTGCGACATCAGCAAGTTGTGCTGTGCGGCGCCAACTGAATCAGCTGATTCGCGCATGGCTTCGTAGCCGAAGTCCTTCTTATCAAGAGCCGAAAAGAGTACCTGACCGAGCATACTTTCGTCGTTTTGAACGATGTTGATAGCTTCGTCGATGGCATCGTCGTTCACGCCTTCGCCAAAGATGTTGTGCATGTCATCTGCTAGGCCTGGTGGCAATAAGAGGTCGTCTTTGATCGACATTAAGCGATGAATCGCAATGCTAAGACCAATAACAGAAACCAAGACCAAGACCCAAGCTACGGGACCAGAACCGATAACACGGCCGATGAGGCTCTTACCGCCTCCTGTTGGAGCAGAGCCAGCGTCTGCTGCTGCATCTACAGCACCAAGTTGGAAAAGAAGTCCTGCTACTACGAGCAAAACCAAAGTTGAGAGTGTGAGAGTTAAAATGCGAGACATCGTCCGTCGTCCTTCCTTGCATTAGGAACGTTTAAGCCAGCGGCTAATTGGGCACAGGTCTACGGTGAACTCGCTCAAGCAGCAAGTGCTCAAAACAGTGCGCCCTCAGGCTGTGCATCACAGAAATCTAGCTGACAGGGAGAAAAACGGCGTTTAGGTGTTCTGGTTCACTCTTTTGCGTGCTTCTTTGCCGGCACTGTCTCACCCGCCTTGTCGCCCTGCTTCATCGCTGGGAACAGGATCACATCACGGATGTTGCGCTGGTTGGTAAAGAGCATCACCAAGCGATCTATGCCGATACCCTGCCCGCCACAGACCGGCAAACCATGATCCAAGGCATCGCAGAAATCGTCATCTGCTGCACCATCGATACCGGCTTCGTCGTCCTTAGCGGCAACCGCTTCATCCATTTGTTCTTGGAAGCGCTGACGTTGAATGTCCGGATCATTTAATTCGCTGTAGGCATTACCAATTTCCATTTTGCCAATAAACAGCTCAAAACGCATGGTTTTTTCAGGGTTGTCGGGCCAAGTCCGACACAAGGGCGTGAGCCACGTCGGTTGGTCCATAATAAAAGTCGGCTGCAGCAGATGCTCTTCAACCAAGGCTTCCCAGACTTCATTCGCTAGACGATCGTAGGTCGCATAGGTCTTTGGCTTAAAGCCCAACTCAACCGCTTTTGCCGTCACCGCCTCTTGATCATCATAATCTAAACCGGCGTACTCTTTGAGCGCATCGGCGTAACTAATTCGCTTGAAGGGCTGATCGAGATCCACTTCTAGATCGCCAAACTGCAGTTTTCGTGAACCCAAAACATCGTCCGCTACATGCTTGAACAGCGCTTCGGTCAAATCCATCATATAGTGATGATCAGCGTAAGCCTGATACCACTCGATCATGGTAAATTCAGGATTATGACGGGGACTAAGGCCCTCGTTACGAAAATTGCGGTTGATTTCGAAAACACGCTCTAAACCACCAACTATGAGGCGCTTCAAAT
>CBDUFM010000254.1:0-5048 GCA_965366325.1 uncultured bacterium | reverse complement strand
GATTAGCGAGCGATTGCAGAACAACATTTAATTGAGCATCTTGGAATTTCATCCGTACGCGTGGCGGACGGGTCAATTCCCAAATGCGCTCACTGCGCTTTTCAAGCACCATATCGTAGCGTGCTGCAATTTGGTCAACGGCCTCTTGCCAAGTTACATTAACCAAGCGCATGGTGACCAATGGCTGATCCGCTTCGTTACAGACTATGTTCACGCCTGCACGACGACTAATCCACTGAAGAACAATATCCAATGGCTTTTCATTGGTCTCCAGATTCATAAGCGCATTATTGCTGCTAGCCGCCTGAGACTGAGCAACAGTCGCACAGAGAAGTGCAGCGATGAGGAGGAAATTCATACGTGTGAGTAGGTGGGTCATGTGCGGCCTTTACCTAATTATCGATGTAACGTTTAAACTCAAAACGTTTTCGTTGATGGTTAATCATGAAGTCGACGCGATTTGGATCGATATTTACAATCGTCACCGCATCATTTTCGTCGCCAATTTTATCCTGAACAAAATATGCTTCACCACTGATAATCGCCAACGAGCGTTTATCGGCAGACCACATAATGCCTTGAACTTCTAATTTAAGTGCATTGAACTTGGCCTCTGCAGCTTCATTCAACTGCGCATCCTTAGCCGTCGTCCTAAAGCCATTCAACAGCAAGTTCAACGTGTTAATTTGCTCTTTAAATTGCGGAGCTATTTCGGCGGTTTTCAGTATTTTCAAACCCGCCTCGGATTCCGAAATAGCTATCGCCCATTTACCATTGAGCAACTCAAATTCAGCTCGATCAGCATAATACCTTGCCTTAACTAGTGCTGCTTCCGTTGGATGAGCATCCTCTGCGGCTACAGGCAAGTTACTGGGGCCCTGTTCATCCGGGACATCAGTATCACCACCGTTAGCCTTATCGGCCTCATATTCTTTAATCGCTTGCTCTGCCTTCAAAACTTCAACAACACTATACAAGGGATCGCGCCTTTGGTCCTTACGCTCAAAAACAAAGGCCTCTACACCATCTACGACAGGCGCCTCATCTTTAGGCACAGCCTCTTCAGCTGCATGAGCAGTGGACATAAATAATGCCACCAGAACCACTAAATTAATTTTGCTCAGGCTTTTCATAACTACTCCTGTAAAACCCAAGTGTTAATTTCTAAAACAGCATTGTGGTAGCTGTATGACAACTCGGGGCTCTCCCCATCAGTATTAGCACTCACTTTACCAGGTTTAATCTTGATACCATCAACAGTCATAAAACGATTACTGCGTTCCACTTTATTAATAAAAGCGATGAGACCATCAACATCAGTATCCAAATTACATACAAAGGTAATGCTGAGCGGCTGAGGTCCTTTACTACGCTTCTTGCTGCGACTGCTGCGAGAGGAGCTACTATTTTCTTTAATTTCCACGCCTCTCACAAAGACACTGCCAAGATTTTCATTCACAACTGCCACCGCAAAATCACCCAGCTCATCACCAATTTTACTGCGCTCACGTTCAGCAGGTAACTGCTCACGCGCAACGACAATGGCTTTTTCAATTTCAGCTAACTCCAGCTTCTTATCATCGAGAGTCTTAGCCTTTTTGTTAAATTTAGCGATAGCGGTGTTAAGCGTTTCAATCTCGCGCCAGATGCCTTCATCCGTATCGCGAATCATAAAACCTAGCAAATTATCGGGGTCATTTCCCAGTTTACCCAAATCGGAATAGAGCATGTAGCCAAGTACTAGCGCAATGAAAAGACCAGCTCCAGCAATAATACCGACGCGCTGATTCATTGGGAGTGCATTGAAATTATCAAGCGAAGAAGCCATTACTTAGCACCCCCCTTTTTCTTCACATTCTTCACAGAGGCGAGCGCCTTCTGGCTGGGAATGTAACGACCCCAAGTCAGGCCAAACTTAGCCACACTGCGATCTACATCCTTTTGTGCTTGCACTTTATGACCGCCGTAATTCATATCAGGCTGATCTTTGAACTTATGCTTGATCCAAAAATCGCTCACCTCAAATACTTGGAAAAAAGTGCGAACATTCGCATTAACCTGCATGGCGTCCTCAGAAACAACCTGAACCTTCCATTCAAACTCAAAGGTTCGCCCTTCAATAGCTGGTGTTGAGCTTCTCTTGGTGCGTGATGATGTCGATTTAGCCTCTTTGATACTAATGCTATCGACAGACACCTTAAAATTACCATTATTCAAACGGTTATTTGGGTCAGATATAACATTTACAAAATCATTAAGCGTTTTAGCCCAATAAACCTTTTTATTTAGCAGGCTCTCTAAAGTATCCTGCACAGCTTTTTGCTTGGCTATTTCTGCTTCTACCTTGTCGACTTCTTTGGCTTTTTTCTCAGCAGCATTACGTTCAACCACTTTCTGATCACGAACAGCTTCTGCGTTCGGAATGCTCAGCAAATTGATATAGGCCCATAACAAAAGCACGATTACATTAACAAGTGCTGCACCAGCAATTGATAATGTAATTGGGTTAATACCAATATCACGACGCCGGTATTCTGGCGGTAGGACGTTGATTATAATCAAGCCAGCGTCTCCTCGAAGCGTGCCCCAGATTGAGTGCGCTGATCTAAGAACCCTCTTAGACCAGAATAATGGTATCTGGAAGTTGGAACCATAACGGCTGTGAATCTTATGGCAAGGGCACTACACACAATCAAGTCCCAGCTACCATTTAGCTTACGTGGCATCTCACTAATGCATCAACCCCTTAAACATCGTCTTAGGGCTGCCCTAGCAGCTCCTCACCAGACACCTGACCAAGCAGGGTACGTAAAGCCTTCTCTATCCTTATCTTACGATGCTGATTTGCCAATGGTAGCAAACTCTCGAAACACAGACGCGCCGCACCAAGGTCACCACGCTGGGAGAGAGCCTGTGCCAATAGATAACGACAGCGTAAATGCGCCTCCTGCTCACCAGACCACGCAATAAAAGACAGCGATTCTACGAGCATATTCAATCGGTCCAATTGCGCTGAACTTGGTTTTACGAGACGCTCTCCAGGCATGAGCGGCTCCAAGCCAGCCAGAGCCAACTGTTCTGCAGCAGCAGCATACCACGGATGCTCCACAGGCAGGAATTTCAACGCCAAACCCCAGTATTTGACCTGACTTACATCCTTTGCCACCTGCTGCTCCTGAGCCCGTTGGCAACACCACATACCAAGTGCCGCATGCCGCTGATCAAAGCGCGACAAGACCGACTCCATAAGCAGTTCAAGCTGATCCACACTGATTTCATAATGCAAAGCAGTCAAAATAAGCGACACCTGAGCTGCGCTCAACTGCTCAAGATTACGCGATTTTTCTAATGCTTTTTGAATAATCTGGCGTGCCAAACGCGGGTCAGGCTCGTACAGCATCAAAAACAATTTTAGTGCAGGCGCAGGCGCATAGGCCACTTCATGCACCAAAACCTTTTCCACATCAATGTGAGCATCCAAAGCAAGCAACAAAAGCGCCTCTGACTCAGCATAACGTTCACCAATCAAAAGCAGCGCCTGAGCTCGGTTGCCAGCAGCTAGCGCCGACGCAACTCGGCCTGCCAGCTGGACCTGATCCGCCACCTGCGATTGCTTGGCCTGTTCCAAATAAGGCTTCAACAAGGGATAGGACGCAAGGTCAAATTCCTGCATAAGCACCAAGCCCTGCTTCTGGTCGAGGCTATACACAAGGAGCGCCTGCCAAACGCGCATCCGTTCCAGATCTTGATCAGGAAAGCGCTGCAAAGCACTATCCACAAGTCTTCGTGCCTGCTCGACATGATCGGGCAACAAAAGCGCCAATAACATTTCCGTTGCCTGAATATAATCTGCATCTGGACAGTCGTCCAACAAACGAATAGCAATTAAGATCTGTCTCGTTTCATTTGGTGCCTCCGCCTGCATCAAATTCGCATACAACAATCCACCACGAATACGGCTTTTCGTTGAGAAGCGACCATACCATAACACACGAGCCAAGCGAATCGCCTCAGGCTTTTCATGCATCGCGTATTTAATACGCATGAGATGCATCAATATAATTTCATCTTGCAAATACTGACCACCGAGGCGCAGCGCTGCCTCAAAATACCTTAACGCGGTTACGAGTTCTTTTTCCCTATATGCACACTCACCCAGTAATTGATAGAGTGCCGGCCGCCATTCTTGAGAAGCTGCGTCTGCACGATCACGTGTTAACGAAGCACGCAACACACGCAGCGCGGTTTGGTTTTGAAGGTCAAGCGCAATACGTACACGCAACCATAATTCCGAGTCCGAGTGACCTGTTTTGAAAGCAGATAAAATTGACTGAGCATCCGCCGTGCGCTGTTCCTTAAACGCTATCCACGCCCTTTCTAGCAGTGGGTCTTGCACATCTAGCGCAGACAAGACACGTAAACACAAAAACAGAACAGCAGCACGAAGCATGTTTAGCGATATCCAATGTGGAAAAGATGCCGGCGACAAACTTGGCTTATGCACAGTGCTCGTTAATGCCACCAAATGTTAAAAACAATCTAGCCTAAGGCTTATAAAAACCGTCCAAGTGACGTAAGCCATTTTGAACTAATTTATTAACATCCTCGACGCTGAGGTGAAGCACTTCCGCTAAGTCTTCCCCTTCTAAACCAGCACGAAAGCGCTGCTCTAAGGCCATACGTTCTTTTTCAGGTAATTTACCCAAAGCGGCATCCAAGGCCACGATTTCCTTCGCATGCTCAAGACCATCACAACGCTGGACCGGGAACTCTCCAGAGATGCCTTCATCGTGATGACGCTTATGCCAACGCATAGTGACCGAGCCGCCCATTTTGCGGAACCACGATGAAAATTCGCGGTCATCTTCTAATTCTGACAAATGTTTCCATGCCACAAAAACCGTGTCTGCAACTAATTTATCAACAATTTCAGGACGCCGTAAACGCGCGCCAACATAGGCAGCTAAACGTGGGCCATGAATAGCCATTAATGCGCGCCATGCTTCTATATCACCATTGCGCGATGCCTGCACCAAAGCGATTTCATC
>CBDUFM010000253.1:0-5061 GCA_965366325.1 uncultured bacterium | reverse complement strand
AATGGGGTCTTTGCTTGCTGTGGGGCGTGCGAGTCATCGCAAGCCACGTTTGTTAATTGCAGAAGCAGGTCCCAAATCAAAAACATTCAAAGCCGTTTGCGGTAAGGGTGTGTGCTTTGACACCGGTGGCCTTGGGATTAAAGCGGCCAAGGGCATGGAATTAATGCGTAAGGATATGGGTGGTGCTGCCACTGTTTTAAGCGCATTGGTCGCTGCAGCCCGTCAGGGTCTTAAAAAAGCAGTACGCCTTTATATTCCTTTAGTTGAGAACTCTATTGATGGAACGGCATTTAGACCGGGTGATATATTAACGGCTATGGATGGCACAACGATCGAGGTCGGGCATACCGATGCCGAAGGCCGTTTGATATTAGCTGATGCGATGTGCCAAGCGCGCAAAGAGGGGGCGGCGTCGATTAGTACTGTTGCCACTTTAACAGGTGCGGCCTTGGTTGCGCTTGGTCGTATTCATGTGCCTATTATGGGTGATGACGATCAGGCGATTAAATCGTTGGAAGAAAGTGCGCAAGCTAGCGGTGAGAAAGTGTGGCGTTTGCCGCTCGACAACGATTACGCTAAATTAATGAAAACCCCAAATGCCGATATCAAAAATACCGGCAATGGTGAGGCGGGCTGCATTTGTGCCGGTGCATTTTTGCAGCACTTTGCAGGTGGAACCCCGTTTATGCACTGTGACATTTCGCCGGCTGCCTGGCAGATGGCCAATCACGAATTGGGTCCAGCTGGTGCAACCGGTGTGTTGGTGCATAGCTTAAGCGTCTTTATGCAGGCATAGTTTTTTAACGTGATAACTGATCTGTGCCTTGCGTTTTTTGGCGGAAATCACCGTTTAGAGAGAATTCTACTTCCGGGTGTGCTGATAAGTATTTATGGATGTTATTTACTGTACGGCGGCATAATGAATACCATTTCACGGAATAATTACGTCGAGCCAAAATATTGTAGTCGCAAGGTCTCTGTCGTATTTGGTGTGTTACTACAGACCCCATTGGTTGCGAGCATGTATGTGATTGTGAATCGTGAACAAATACTTGGCGTATAAGCATATTCCTATTGCTAGTGGACTGAGTGTGTCCAATCTAGGTTATCAATGCTCGCTTTAGTTTTGAGGATGCTGCTTGTCTGTGTTTGTCTGTGTAACTGTCGGTCAGTTGAGCACGGGCGTTCGTCGTGTACGTTGTCGCTGAGCGAGATACCTTTAGCAGATGGCGAGATGACAGCTGTTTATGCTTTGAGTAATGATCAAATAAGTATTAGCTGTATCCCTGCACTCGGTGGGAAAATTAATTCGCTTAAAGCGATCAACGAAACGGGCACTTATGAATTCCTGAGTCGCAGCACTAAGTCATATGCGCTGCGTCAGTATGGAACGAAGTATAACAACACTGAAGTTGATGGGATAGATGAGTGTTTCCCTGCATTGAATGTTAGTCGTTATCCCGTAGCTCCGTGGAGGGGTAGGGCCATCCCAGATCATGGTGAAGTTTGTCAGCTAACCTGGGATGTTATTCAGGCTGATAATAAGGCGTTAGTTTGTAGCGTTAAAAGCACGGTTTTCCCCTATGAGTTTATTCGCAGCATGACGCTTGAGCATAAAAGTGTTCTGTTGAATTATCGTGTGCGTAATCTCAGTGACCATGTGTTTCATTGTTGTTATACGTTTCATCCGCTGTTTAAAGGCACGAGTAAGAGTGCAATGAATTTCCCAGATGAAACAAAAATGAAGCTTGATATGTCGAGTAGGCGATATTTGGGCAGAGAGGGTAGTCATCATACCTGGGGTGACTTTAAAATGCGTTCAGGGAAATTGTTTAAAGAGCAGCAGTTTATCGCTAATAGTCGCCGCCATTTTCAGTATTATATTTTGCGTGCAGAGGTCGATCGGGCGACATTGAGTTACGGCGATGGCTATGCTGTTACCGTGCGTTGGCCGAAAGAGCTGTTCCCTTATCTGGGCGTTTGGAATAATCAGGCGGCTGGACCGCGCGTGAACCAAATCGCACCTGAGCCAACAAATAGCATGCAGGGTCGTTTGGATAGCGCATTTCGAGCGAAAGAGCATTTAAGTATTGAACCGCGGGGAGAATTAACGTGGCAGATACGCTTGGATATCGAAGCGCCGTAATACTGTTTATCCCTTTTATTTAATTGACGAGCTGTTTTAGCGTTTTCGTTGTTATGGCGCGTGGGCTGGTGCTGAGCGTCGTCGGCCTGTAGTGATCTTCTGGTGTGGTCCTTTGCCAAAGGTGGTGGCCGCTTGCTGTACCGCTCACAAATGCTTCTAGACCTAGATCGGAAATGAGTTGCGTCCATTCCTGCACGCTGCGCTGTTGCGTCGCTTGTGGGATAAAAAGACAGTCTTCGAGGGCGGGCGTATGTCCGACTTCTTGGTAGAAACACCAGCAGGGATGCGTCATTAATGAGGCGCGTACCGAACGTAATTGTTGATGGTGCTGAGCGACGCCATGCCGCATGGTGGAAAAATATAAATAATCACTGGCTGCGATCGCGCTGTGCACTGCTGTGCAAGATCTATCATCGGGGCACAGTGGCCATGATTCTTGTATGGCCTGCTGCCATTGGGCTGGACTAAGCGTGATTATAGGTGCCTGCATTGCTAGGCGCCAGTATTGAGACTGCCTCGATATAGGCAAATGGATTGAAAGGCGCTGCGCTGACCGGGTAATTATAGGTATAGGGAATGATCCTTGTACCATAGTTAACTCGGGGCATGGTATGGACGAACATGTATTACTTGAGGCTTCTATGCATAAAATGCTGACGCGACGTCAGGCTCTTTTGGCCGGCTGTACTTTCTTGGGCGGTTTTGCATTAGGCGCATGTTCTGGGCCGCAAGCGCGTCGTGCCGGTAGCCTGCAGTATGCGGTGCGCAGTGGAGATACGCTGTCTAAATTATCTCGGCGTTCAGGTTTAGATATTGCTGAGATTGTTCGGGCAAATCGTTTACGCACCAACACCTTGGAAGTCGGGCAAATATTACAGTTCCCCGGTGTGACCGTATTAGGTCCTGACCCGATGGCGGTGCCACCCAAGTCACCAACAAAATACAAATTAATTAGACGCCAAGAGTGGGGCGCTCTGCCAACCAAGTCTAATTCAGATCCGATGAAAGCGATTACGCGGATTACGGTTCACCATACCCATGAAATTCCTGGCATGATGGAACGTAGCGATAGTGAAATCATTAAAGCGATTGCGCGCTACCATCGGAATACCCTGCAATGGGCAGATATTGGCTATCATTATTTGATTGGTCGCGATGGCCGTGTGTATGAAGGCCGCCCAGTGGTCTATCAAGGCGCGCATGCGCGAGGCATTAACAATATTAACAATCTTGGCATAGCAGTTATCGGTGATTTTAACCACGAGCTGCCTAACCCCGTTCAGCTCCAGGCGCTTGAGCAATTTCTGGATGGCATGAAGAGTAAATACCGTGTGCCTGCGAATCGCATTTACGGTCACTATCAATTTGTGAATACCGAATGCCCAGGTAAGGCGCTGAAGGCGTGGCTGACCCGCTACGCTGCCCGGTCCTAAGTAGGCTAGGTGGATAACGTAGACTGCCGTAGACGAACGTAGTATACGTGGATTTGAATAAGTTAGCTAAGCAGAAAGCGCCGGTCTAGACGCGTTGCCGCTGCCCTTCAACACTGGTAATGTCTGGGCTTTCGGCATTATGTCGCAACGAATATGCTACGTTTTCTCGTACTCTGTGGATTAATGGTGGGCCTCGTGCTTGCTGTGGTGGCATTCTTGCCGCAGCGTCAGCATGCCCAAGAACCGTATCTGGTAGCGACGATTCATCCGCTGTATCTGTTGTTGCGCGATTTGGCACCAGCAGAGCGCGCGGTGGCCTGTATTGTGCCGCCCGGGATTTCACCGCATGTGTTTAGTCCCAAGCCCTCCGACGCTGAGCGTTGTGCGGGTGCGCTGCTGCTCCTCAGTGTGGCTGCGTCCTTGGATGCTTGGGCTGGTAATCTGCCGGTGCACAATCATATCCAGGCACAATCGTTGTTGCCCACAGCGCAGCTGATTGCAGCGCATGATCACCCGGGGCACGACCATGGTGATTATGATCCGCACTTTTGGCTGGATCCACAGCGTGTTGCGTCTCTTGTGCCTGCCTTAGCTAGTTTGCTTGCTGCAGCCGACCCAGCCTATGCAGCGCATTATAGGGCGCGTGGAAAACAATTGCAGGCTGCCTATCAAGAAGCAGCGGTCGCGCTGCGTGAACGTGCACTGCCTGTGCGGGGTATGGGTGTTTTGCAGTTTCATTCGTCCTTGGCGTATTTTCTGGAACGCATTCAAATGAAGGATGCTGGTGTCATTAATCCACGGGTGGGCACTAATCCTACGCCGCGTTATTTAGAGCAATTAATTCAAACGAGTGGTTCTCGTGCTTTATTGGCCGTGTGTAGTGAACCACAATTACCGCGTCGCGCAGCGGCGCATATCGCCAATACGGTACAGGTTCCCTTGTGTATAGTTGATCCGCTTGGGGCTGACGCAGAAAATATGTTTGAATTATGGCAGCATAATTTGGATGCCCTGCTTGCAGTGTATGCAGCGAGTCAGAAAAAAAATCAGGCAGCGAGCGTACCATGAGCGTCGAAATAGAATTTAAAGATGTCGCGGTGCGCTTAGGCGATTTTTTAGCGTTAAGTGAAGTTAACTGCACCATACCCGCATCTTCCTTTTGCGTTATCTATGGACCAAATGGTGCGGGAAAAAGTACCTTCTTGAAATTACTGCAGGGCGTGATGCCGCCGAGTAGTGGCAGCGTTACGATTAACGGCCAGGACCCGCGCGAATTTTCGGCACAGCAAATTGCGATTGTGCCACAAATAAAAAATTATGATCGACAGTTCCCGGCGCGTTGTATTGATTTGGTGGCGACTGGCCTGCTCGGCCGTTGGCCATGGAGCCTGGCTGCGGTGCCACGAGCAAAATGTATGCAGGCTTTAGATGATGTGGGCATGGCCGATTTTGCAGAGCGTTCAGTCGGTACCTTATCCGGCG
>CBDUFM010000252.1:0-5094 GCA_965366325.1 uncultured bacterium | reverse complement strand
GTCGTTTATTGTGTTGCTGTTTTGTAAAATGTTGTATGGACATTACTTATAGTTTCGAGGCTCTACCTCGGGCTCCGGCTTCGCTTTGTACCCTCACGGGGCAGCTACTCGACCTTTGTCTTCACAAAAATTCCATGCGTACATGGGCCGTCATTTAGCGCGAGCACCTTGCTAGCAGATGCTTCTCGCTGGGATCGCTGCGGACGGATTTTCGGCTCGCTAGCTATGGCCGTGGTAACTGCTAAATCTTAGGCGGAGCACCCTGACTTGAGCCCAGAAATTCTCTTACCCCTGATCCCGCTGATTTTTGCGGCATTCGTCTTAGGCCTTACAGGCTTTGGCTTTGGGATGATCGGCATCGGCATGATGGCGCTGGTAATTGGCGATCTGGAACGTGGCGCTGCTATCTTGACGATCATGGCGCTCTTGGTGGTCTCGCTGTTGTGTTGGCGCTCACGACGAGACGGCCAGATTCAATGGCGCGAGGTGCTCCTGCTGTGGATGGGCACGGTGATCGGCCAGCCCATCGGCTACTACATGATCGCCCTCTATGGCGATTCAGAGGCCTTCCGTCTGCCGCTTGGTCTGGTGATGTTGGCTTTTGCGTGGGTCGGTTGGCGTGGCCTGCGTTCTTCGCGAGAAATCAAACGCGTTTGGGCAGTGCCCATCGGCGTCCTCAGTGGCTTCATTAGTGGTGCCTTCGTCTCCGGCGGTCCGCCACTGGTTATTTACATGTACAGCAAAAGCCCCGACGACCCACGCAAGATGGTCGCCTCACTGCAAATGTTATTTTTATTAAATTCGATTTATCGTTTCGGTATTGTCATGTACCGCGGCTACGGCAGCGACATGGATTTATTGATGACCTGTGCGCTCGGTATTCCAATCTGTGCAATATTTCTCCTACTTGGTTATGCCTGCGCCCGTAAAACCGATCCCAAAATATTTGCCGCCATGGCCTATGGCCTTGTGGTCGTCATGGCATGCATCGCCATATTCCGTGGGCTGCGTGCTGTGATGGAAATCGCGTAATGCTCCTGCAGCTAAGATGATAGTGCCAGCAGTGCTGTATGTAAACGACATTGAAATTAGTATGCAATTCTATCGGAATAGAGGCATGATATTAACAGAAGAGAAGCATGGCGGTGGACCTAAGCATTATTCTTTTACCAATGGCGGCTTACTTATTGAGTTATATCCAAGGGGTGAGCGAGCTGTATCAAACGTGCGACTAGGATTATTTACCAATGATGAATCACTTGTTAACGGTGACGCGATTATTGATCCAGATGGCAATCGGATTGAATTGTTGTTGGCGGCTACGCTGAATTCAAGGACATGAGAGACGTAGCAAAACAATAATTGATTCTGTCGATGAGTATTAGTTGTCGCTTTGTTTGTTGGCCGCCTCAGGGTAATCCATTTCCGCAAATAAGTAATAATTATCGAGCATGAAGATGTGTTTGCCGATGCTAGGCATTTTACGGATGCGTGAGGCGTCAAAAGAATCGGGTAGGTGGCTGCCGTCTACTGCGAGTACGTAGCTGCTTGCTGAATGCCTTTTATAGGTGATGGCGAAACGAAAACGTTCACCGGCAAGTAGGGCGTGGGTTGTTGGTAATAGTTTTTTTTAGTGCACTGCTGTTTTCTGGCAGTTGTTTGTGCTGATGATAATAATTCGATAAATCGATGGATAATTGACAGAGGCGTTGATGACTGTTGCTGCTGTAAAGCGTGTAAAAAGACTCAACAATATTGGGTAAGAATGTATTGCCGAGATAGGTATGTATTTCTATGGGTATATCTTTAACTGGTGTTAAAGATGTGTTATCGAGGGCAGCGAACAGAGACATGTGGTATTTGATGTATTCTGCACAATCCAAGAGACCCCACATATAAATAGGGGTGTTCTCTATGATGCCGCCTCGTTGGGTATACAGATGTAAATCGAGCCAGTCGTGTTCGTTGAGGCCTTTGGCGAAAGATTCCCCGAAAAACAGAAGCTCGCCAGTGAGGCATTGTTTAAAGGCATCTTTGGCTTCAATAATATCCAAGCGTATCTCAGGGCTTGCTTGTCGCCAAGTGTGATAGGCGAGTGCAGTATCTATTTCTGTTAATACCGCAGCATTGATCATGCAGCCAATTAATGAACTACTGTGCGTATTAAGTGTGCGCCACTCCAAGATGTTTTGTGGGCTTCCGTCTCTAATGAGCCTAAGCTGTAGATATTTACTGTAGTTGCGAACAGCCATGAGGCTGGGTGTAACATTGGCATAGATTTTAATAAAGTCGAAGTCCTGTGGTTTGGGATAACGTTGAGCAAGCCACGCGAGCATGTTTTTATCTAAATGCCCTTCCGTTAATAATGACAAGAGCTTTTCTGTGTCTTTTTTATGAAGGCTGTCATCTAGCCAAGCATGTTGTTTGCTATTGAGTGTTAGCGGTTTTTCGGTTTTAAAATGGAGGTAACTACCAAGTTCAGACCAATTTTCTGCACTTTTTAATAAATCCCAGAAACGATCTTGTCGTAAGAAATCAATTGCTGGGCGTGTTGCCATTTCGCTAGCGATATAGGCACTGGCGTCGTTTGGAAATCCACTGGTATGTAAGGCCGCTAGACTTTCCTCATAAATTATGAGCGAATGATTGCGTTGTGTTTTGGCGAAAATGAACGGTGCAAGCAGTGTGCAGATTGTAGCAATGGTGATGAGTGTATATTTAATCTGTATGTGGCGTGTTTGTCTATCAGTCATCAGATCTCACCTTATGAGCCTGCTCGTAATGTGTTGGGCGTCTAGTTCTTAGCATTGTAAGTCTCGCTTGTGTGCTTTGTTTTGGCTTGGCTCAGCTACTTGCGTGCGAGACCGCGTAGCTAGGCTTCGGGTATCTAATGAGCGCCTATACTTCCCTCATTCGCCCGCTGTTATTTGCTTTTGCGCCGGAAACGGCGCACCATGTGGCGATGCGTAGTTTGCGCCTTGGGATGCGCTTGCCGCATGTGCAGACTTTTACCCGCGAATTGCTGCGTTTGAAGCATCCGATGCTGCGCCAGCGCTTGTTTGGCCTCGATTTTATGAATCCGGTCGGCTTAGCTGCGGGTTTCGATAAAAATGCCCATGCTATTAAGGAGCTCGCTGCCCTGGGTTTCTCGCATATCGAAGCGGGAACGGTGACGGCACTGGGTCAATTGGGCAATCCGCAGCCACGCAGCTTTCGTTTGCCGGCGGATAAGTCGCTGATCAATCGTATGGGTTTTAATAATGACGGCTGTGCAGTGGTAGCTCGGCGTTTAGCGGCTGATTATGATATGGCTAGTGGTCAACGTCGGCCGCCCTGCATTCTCGGGATTAATATTGGCAAATCAAAATTGGCTGAGCCCGAGCAGACTGTTGATGACCATTTGCAATCGGTTGAGGCGCTGTCGCCGTACGCAGATTATATGGTGGTTAATGTGTCCTGCCCCAATGTGGAAGGGGTGACGGCGCTCCAGTCATCAAAGAATTTAGAGCCCTTGTTGGCAGCCGTGCGCAAGCGTTTGCGCGAACTTGCTCCGCAGTGTCGGATGTTAGTGAAGGTAGCGCCTGATTTAAGTGCTGCGCACATGGCCGATGCAGTGAGTATTATTATCGAGAATGGTGCCGACGGAATTATCGCAACCAATACGAGTACCAAGCGCGATGGCTTGCGCACTAATCAGCAACGGATTGATCTGATTGGTAAGGGTGGTTTGTCTGGGCAGGCGATACGTGCACAGAGCACCGCAGCCTTGGCCAACTTGGCGCGCTTGGTGGATCAGCGCCTGCCAATTATTGGTGTGGGCGGCATTGATTCAGCGGATGCGGCTTGGGAAAAGATTGTCCACGGTGCTAGTTTAGTGCAGGTGTATACGGGTTTTATTTATCAGGGGCCCTTATTGGTGCGGGCGATTAACCGTGGTTTAGTAGTACGTTTGAAGCAGGCCGGTCTACGACATGTGCGCGAAGCTGTAGGTCGCGACTTATAATGTCGGTCGATCTGCAATGATATACAGTGACGTGGTGGCCGCTTTGGCTGCTGGCATGCAGGACAGTTAAGGGCAGACTAGTGCTATGAGCGAAATCGAGAATCCCGTCCATACTCCTTCAGAACGTATCGCAATGCAATTGCGCCCGCGGCGTAATTTAGCGCTGTTGACGGAGGGTTTGGAAATCTTTCGCAATAAAACCGCTATGGGTATGCTGCGGTATTGCCCGGAAGACATTGCCTGCGTGATTGACTCGACGCATGTCGGCCAAGACCTCTATGAATTAATTGGCTTGGGTAGGGGCATCCCAGTTGTGGAAGACGCCGAAGCGGCGCTCCAGTACAATCCAGAATACTTGGTAATTGGTGTTTCAACGCCTGGCGGTTATATGCCGGACGAAATTCGTAAGCATGTCTATAAAGCTATTTCATTGAAAATGGGCATTATTTCTGGTCTACATGAAGAATTAAATACCGACCCGAATATTGCGAGTCTGGCCTGCCGTCATGCGGTTGATTTAGTAGATCTGCGTCAGGTGCCGGATGAAGAGACGTTTATTTCCTCTGGCCGCGCTACGGAAACACAGGCGATGCGTGTCTTGACGGTTGGGACTGACTGTAATTTAGGTAAGATGACCACGTCGATGCAGCTCGAAATGTTTATGCGCAATAAAATGCGGATTCGCGCGCGTTTTGTGGCGACTGGACAAAATGGGATGTTAATCAAAGGACGCGGGGTGTGCTTGGACCGTGTTATTTCTGATTTTGCAGCGGGTGCGATTGAGCGCCTCATGCTGCGCGAAGATGAGAATATGGATATTCTGATCGTTGAGGGTCAGGGTGCTATTTTATCGCCGCCTTTTTCTGGCGTAGCGCTGAGTCTCTTGCATGGCAGTTTGCCCGATGCAATGATTTTGTGTCATCGCAGCGGACGCGCGATGCATCGCAATTCTGAGATTCCGATTCCGCCAATCGAAGAGTATATGGATCTCTATAATCGCATGTTGCAGCCTTTGCATAAGCAGGGTCAAGTGGTTGCGATTAGCCTGAACACGCAGGGTATGAGTGATGCAGAGGCGGCTCAGGACATTG
>CBDUFM010000251.1:0-5111 GCA_965366325.1 uncultured bacterium | reverse complement strand
AGACCTGTACCAGCTGCAACCATGAGTTTCGCGCTCCCTTACGTCTTGTTGGACGCAAGGTAAACTGCTCCTACTGCGGTAAGGTGCTGACCCTTGCACAAGGCAGCTCCAAAGCCGGCAAAGATCCCCTGATTGGTCGGGTAATCCGTGGCTGCGAGCTGAAACGCCGCCTTGGCGCTGGTACTATGGGGGCGGTCTATCAAGCCCATTACATTAAAGGTGATCGTCAGGTTGCGGTTAAAATGCTCTCCGACAAAGCCGCAAATCGTCAAGATTTAGTACAGCGCTTTGAGCGCGAAGCACGTCTCTGTAATGACATCGATCATCCACACGTGATTAAGTCCTATGATGTTGGCGTTGAAAATAACGTTAATTACATGGTGATGGAATACGTTGATGGCCCCTGCCTAGCAACCATGATCGAAGACAATGGTCAGGTTCCCTGGAAAGATGCGGCTATTATGATGCGCAAATTGGCCAGTGCCTTGGCCAAGGCCAATGAACTAAACATTATTCATCGCGACATCAAACCAGCCAACATTATTGTCGACAGCAATGGTGAACCTAAATTAGCCGACCTTGGCTTGGGTAAGCAATTGAATAACGAAGACGATTATGGTCTCACCATGCAAGGCACGGCCATGGGCACACCCGCCTATATGGCGCCCGAGCAAATTACCGATGCCTCTAACGCGACTCCTGCTGCAGACGTCTATGGCCTCGGGGCCACCTTTTACCACCTGATTGCTGGCCGTCGCCCCTATGAAGGTAGCTCTTCTGCGGAAATTCTCACTAAATTACGCCATGAAGATCCACCAGAACTCAAAGACTTAGTCCCCGATGTGCCGCAAGGCATTAACGATTTGATCATGCAAATGATCGAAAAACAGGCTGAGGACCGCCCAGCGCACCCGAGTATTCTGATTAAAGAAATTGATGCTACCCTAGCCGCGCCAAGCAAGGCACGTCAACGCCGTCGACGCAATGCACAGCGTGCCGGCAAGGCTGGTTCACGGAAAAAGAATGCAAATTCCGGTACAATCATCGCACTCTTGATCATTGTGGCCATTCTTGGCGCCGTTGCGTATTATCTCTCACTGCAGGCACCGAGCGTCTAAAACGAGTGCTGGCCACTTGGGGTTTCGTTCCGGAACACCTCTAACGCATTGCAATTAAAATACTTAGACTAAGTGTTTGCAGACTGTATCGGCCACTCCTCGCCGCTACCAAGGCACTCAAAAGCCAACTTGTCTTATTAAGTTACTGCATGTATACTGTACTGAATGCCTTTGAGTTTCCCCAAGGGAACCTTTTAGGCCACTTGACAGGAACAGCGTTTCTATGCTTTTTGAGTGTACCCACTGTAACGAAATGAATGAAGAGAATCGGCGCTTCTGCTTCCACTGTGGAGAATTGCTGGGCTGTCCAATCTGTGGCTTTATCAATGAGTACATTGTTGAGACCGAGCAACGAAATAAATTCTTTTGTGGCGGTTGCGGCAGCACACTCAGCTTTGAAAACAGTGTCCTTGAAGAAAAAGCGCCCCAGCAGGACCTGCTTACGGAACCTGCCATAAAAGCACCTAAAACCGAGCAATACTTTAAATCACAAAGTGAATTAGCACCCAATAGCATACTGGGCTTCTCGCTCACTGAAATTGAAGCCGATATGATGGCTGAGAGCCTCGTTGGCGATAGCGAAGAAATCAGCCTCGGCGCACCCAAACATCTCGCTCAAAGCGATTTAGACGAGTTATTCGATGTCTGAAGTAACTGATATTTTTGCCAGTAAACAATCAAGCAAGGCCCTCTTTGACTCTAGCCGCTTTGATGTTGATCAATGTTTAAATAGCCTTGAGCGTCAAGGCGCGAAGATTGATCAGCATATTTACGAATTACTCACCACCAATCACGATCTCAAAACCGAAGAAATCATACAAAGCATACTCGACCGCACCACGCTGCACCGCAAACAAATCTACCGCTCCTTTGCCGATGCCTTTGGTCTTCCCTTTGTTGATATGGATTGGATTTCGGCCAACACTGATTTACTCCCAATGATTCCGGCTGAAAAATGGAAAGAAAACCGTGCCTTTCCGTTATCTAAAATCGGCGGCATCATGGAAATTGCCTTTGCCGATCCCTTTAACGTTAAATTGGCCATGTATTTCGAAGAGAAACATGGCCTCAAAGTATCACGCATGTTTGCCGTGCCTGATCAAATTGACGCCTATCTGGAAACGGAATTTGTCGACACCCATGAAGTGCAACAAGCATTTTCGCAGGTCAGTAGCGATGCGCTGAAACTCATTGGTGACCAAGTTGATCGTGGTGATACGCATGGGGTCGTCCCCTTTGGCGAAA
The DNA here is from genome assembly GCA_965366325.1 of uncultured bacterium. Lineage (GTDB taxonomy): Bacteria > Planctomycetota > UBA11346 > UBA11346 > UBA11346 > JANQLF01. Next base: position 2,748 of record CBDUFM010000251.1, on the reverse strand, counting down.
TGGTCATTACTCTGGCCAAGAAATACAAGGCATCGGATATTCACATTGAGGCCATGGAAAATGATGGCCGTATCCGCATGCGCATCGACGGACGTTTAAAAGAAATCTTATCTATCAGCAGTAAACTCTGCCATGCATTAGTGACCTTTTTCAAAGTCACAGGCAATCTCGATATTAGTGAAAAACGCTTACCCCAAGATGGGCGCATTAGTGGTCAACTAGGTCATGCCGACATTGATCTCCGCTTATCAACGGTGCCGTCGGTGCATGGCGAAAAAATGTGTATTCGCATGCTCGATCAAAGTGTGACGTCACTGAATCTTGAAACATTAAGCTTCTCTAAACGTTTATTGCCACCCTTTCGACGCTGTCTCAATTCGCCTCATGGTCTGTTTTTGGTCACTGGTCCTACGGGTTCAGGTAAAACCACCACCCTGTACGCTGCCTTGAGTGATATTGCCGATCCAAGCCTCAATATTACGACGATTGAGGATCCCGTTGAATACACACTCGGCGGCATTAACCAAATACAGGTGCATAGCAAAATTAATCTCGATTTTCCAACGGTACTGCGAGCGGTGCTGCGCCAAGACCCTGATATCATTTTAATCGGTGAAATACGCGATGGCGAAACCGCGCAGATTGCAATTAAAGCGGCGCTCACTGGGCATTTAGTCCTATCAACACTGCACACCAATACAGCGCCAGATGCCGTTGTGCGCCTCATCGATATGGGCGTTCCCGCCTATCTCATTGGTCAGGCCTTGCTCGGCGTCATGGGGCAGCGCTTGGTAAAAAGACTGTGCCCGCATTGTCGTGTTGAAAAACCATTAAATGCCGAACAAAAACAGCAACTCTCATTACACCCCAGTCATGAACTGAGCGCCTATGAAGCGGTCGGCTGCAAAGAGTGCAGCCTAACCGGCTATAAAGGCCGGCTCCCAGTACAGGAGCTCCTCGTCGTTGACGACAAAATCAATCAGGCACTCGCCCACAATAAACCACTCATCGAATGGCACCAACATGCCATCGATAATGGTTACCGCCCCATTTCCTATGATGCCTTAATCAAAGCACTTGGTGGTCTGACCACCATTGATGAAGTCATTCGTGTCCACAGTAACTAAAGGATCTTAACCTCATGAGCACAGACAAGAAACCGAGCGTTATGATCGTCGATGACGTACCGCTGATTCGCAAAACTATAGCTGACTGCCTAGGTCAAAAAGGCATTCCCATTGTTGCCCAAGCACGCAACGGACAGGAAGCGATTGAGCTTGCTGAAACTAGTAAGCCAGATTTTATTCTACTCGACATTGTTATGCCTATCATGCAAGGCTACGAAGCCCTGCCCATCTTACGTAAACTGTTACCGAATGCTATTATTGTCATGCTTACCAGTACATCCGAGCAGAACCTGGTCTTGGAATGTCGAAAACATGGCGCCAATGGATTCATCATCAAACAGGATGATATGCGCGACACCTTGCACGACCGGCTTATGATGCTGTGGCAGAAAAAATTAGCAAAGAACGCCGTTCCCTAAGTAAGCAATCCCCTCAATAAATAGGGATGCTATTCACTTAGTGCCGATTGTGGTAACTGTATATGAAATTGCGTGCCTTTACCAAGCTCGCTAGTCACTGACAAGCCACCAGATAAGGCTAAAATTTCACTTTTAACCACGTCCATACCAACACCACGGCCTGATACTTCACTCACGGCATCACAGGTTGAAAAGCCTGGCTCAAATAAGAGTTGATAGACTGCATCGTCATCTGCAGCCATGGCATCTGCTTCAATCAAATTTCGTTCACAGGCCCGCTGATATACACATTGTTTATCTATACCGGCACCATCATCAGCAATGGTAATCGCAAGCCCATCTTTATCGCAAACCTGCATACGAATCTGACCGCATGCCGCTTTGCCAGCTGCAACACGCTGCGCCGGTAATTCAATACCGTGATCTAGCGCATTTCGCAGCAAGTGAATCAATGAACCCTGCAAAGCTAGTCGCACAGCAGCTGGAAGACTGCGATCTTCTGCTTCAATGGTTATCTGCACCTGCTTATGCAAACGCTCGGCCAGTTGTCCCGACACTTGGGCAATACCGTTCAAGAGATACCGCAAGCCATTGATTGGAAAGTGCGAACCCTCTTGCACAGAAAGGCTTTCTGAAATATCAATCTCTTCTAAACAGGACTCGCCAATACCCAAGGTCATAATTAAATCTTCAGCACTCACATCACCCATGAAGAGAACCTGATACTTGAGATCAAGGCTAAGACAGTCATCCAAACCCATAATATCATCTATACCAACGGCTACTGCCAGCGGATTACCTAAGGCTGTGAGCAAATCATTCATGTCTAATAGTGTTAACCCTTGGTCTTCTATATCGGCTTTCGTTCCCATGGTGAGACGGTAGATATGACGCGATGATTTATGAGCCTGCAGACATTGGCGCTCGGTCGGACATAATGGCCACACTGCTGCTACCTGTGCTTCACCATCAATGCGGCTTTTTCTCATAAAATTCAATACGGCAAAGAGTTCAGATAGATCCTCATCATCTGAAAGTCCCGGCTCAGCACACAAACGACGCAGCGTCTGCATAGCCTGCTTTATCCGTTGAGCGTGTTCGCTGGTCAAATTGATCAGCATTTCGCGAACCGCAGACAAGTCATCTTCTAAGGCATGTGCCAAATCTTTAATATTTTCTAGACCAAAGAATCCAAAACCACC
>CBDUFM010000250.1:0-5140 GCA_965366325.1 uncultured bacterium | reverse complement strand
ATTAAACTAAGCTACTGGTACATTAGCAACGCTGCTGGCAAAAAGGTTGCCTAAATGCGGGCTTAAACTGCATATGTCAATGGAGCCTAGTATGTTAAAACGCCATCTTCTTAGCAGCGCAATCATCTTACTAACTGCCATACAGTCACTTACAGCAGCTGATCCAGTCTACGTTGAGTCCAATGGCTTGATAGTGATCGAGGCCGAACGCGCCTTTCTGATGGGCGATACCAGCAAAAGCGGCTTTGAGCTACGGACAGAATTAAACGGCTACAGCGGCGAAGGCTACTTGTTTTGGAATGCCGGTAATCGTTATAGCGCTCCTGGCAGCGACATCCTCCGCTACCGACTCTTCATCGAAACACCCGGCCGCTACGAACTCAGCATGCACGTCAGCAGCAAAGGCGCTGCCAAACACGACCTCAACAATGACTGCTGGTTGCGCATGGATGATGATAAATGGTACAAGACCTTTCAATCCTCCACCGAAGGCTGGAGATGGGGCGGCAGTTTTGATCACCACGCCGAAGGCATGCCGCGCGCCTACTACCAACTGAGCGCCGGTGAACATGTCCTCCACTTAACTGGACGCAGCCAAGGGTTTCATATCGATCGTATCCATCTCTATCGCGACACGCGCAAGAGTGACGCCAAGTCACTGAGCCTACGTGAAACCAACAATATTCCCGTGCCACCTAAATCATTGAGCAATGAGAAAATTAAACAGGCCTGGTTTGCTGGGCAACTCGGTGCTGTCTGGGCTTGGGCAGACAAACAACAAGAAAAAGATCCAGAAGCGGCTGCCATTGTCCCGATCTTAAGCGACAGCTTTGATAAACAGTTCACCGACATTCAAGCACAGTTTGCTGACAACCCCCTCCAAGCCTACACTAATCTGAAGCTTTGCGCAGAACAATGGGGTGCTGGCCCCAAGGAGCCAAAAAAGCAGTTAAAAGATCTGATGAAGGAATGGGGCAAAGACAAACGACTTAAAGAGGAAATAAAAGCCAACAGTGTGGTGCAAAAATTAATTGCCCTCCGCTCCAGCAAAGACGACAGCCAAACTGCCAATATTGCCCAAGGCGACAAACTCTTACAAGAAAAATTTGGTGAGACGCAGGTCGTTAAAGACTATCTCGCACGCTATAAATAAGTTTTCACTCTTTAAACAAAAAAACCTGCGCTCAGCAGAGCGTAGGTTTTTTATGATATATCTGCAACAACTTAACAGGACTGGGCCTTCAGGCCGCTATCCCCTAGGTCGCGGGCGTCCCTTCCACAAATAGCGCTGCAAACACCAAAACTTATCGTCATGAAAAGCATAGCCGAAATAAAAACCGTCCAAGCTAAGCTCCTGCAAGAAAGAAAGGCAAACATGCGCCCGAGACGGACGCGGGGTCCCATACCTACATTTACGCGCAGCAACCTTTAACAGTGCTGCACGTTAACACGTGGCTCGCAGCCAGCTTTGTAACTCAATACCGAAAAACTTCGCGGCCTATAGCTCAACAAAAACTACTTCTGTTTCAGCCGCTCATACGGAATCACGTCCAATATATGCCGGAGCGCTGCCAAACGCGCGTCTGTCTTATCATTTGCTTCAATGATCGACCATGGCGCCGTTGCCGTATTGGTTGCCTCAAACATCTGATCTTTGTAGGTCGTCGATTTGTCCCAAAGCTTCTGCGCCTTTTTATCAACCTCGGTCATCTTCCAGCGCTTCAAGGGACTTTTCACGATTTCGCGAAAGCGCTTAGCCTGTTCTTGTTTGGTGATTGAAAAATACATTTTCACCAAATGCGCACCCGACTCAATAATCATCTTCTCAAAACCATTCACCTGCGACATGAAGACCTTATATTCCTCATCGCTGCAAAAATCATTAACCGGCTCGACTATCGCACGGTTATACCAACTGCGATCAAAAAACACAATCTCACCCGGCTTTGGTAACACATTCACATAACGCTGAAAGTACCATTGACCGCGTTCATCTTCCGTTGGCTTCGGCAAGGCAATAATTCGGTAATGACGTGGATTAATATGTGCTGTAATCCGGCGGATCGCACCACCCTTGCCCGCCGCATCGCGGCCTTCAAAGATAATGATCACACGTTCACGCTTTTCGATGACCCAATTCTGCAAATAAACAAACTGTTCTTGCATCTCTCGTAGTTGCTCTTCATACTTGGTCATTTTTAACGCTGACGCAAGATCAATCTTTTCTTTAGCGATTAAATGCTTCAAGCCGATTTTGGTATTCAACAAGGCGACGTCTTCATCAGTTAACACGATTTCTTTTTTAGACATCTGATTACGCCTCCAAATCTGTATGGCGGTAATAACGTTGCGCGACATTCGGGTCAGGCAGTAAGCTCACATCAGCCTTGGATTTCCCTGGGTAATCAAACTGCGACAAGACATGACGCATGCTCTCTAAACGCGCTACCCGCTTATTGTTGGTATGGATAATCGTCCATGGGCTAAACGAGGTATGGGTCTTCGCGAACATCTGCTCTTTGTAAAAGGTATAATCATCCCAGAGCTCTTGGCCGCGCACATCCACTGGGCTAAATTTCCACTGCTTGAGCGGATTCTCTAAACGTGAATCAAAACGTTTCTTCTGTTCATCGCGACTAATCGAGAACCAGAATTTAATTAAATGCACGCCGTCTTCGTAGAGCATATGCTCAAACTCTGGCACCTGGACCATGAATTGTTTATATTGTTTCTTATCACAAAAACCCATCACCGGCTCAACCACCGCACGGTTATACCAACTGCGGTCAAAGAACACGATCTCGCCCGGGTTCGGCAACTCCTTAATGTAGCGCCTGAAATACCATTGGCCGGTCTCCACTGTCGTCGGCTTGGTCAATGCCACCACCCGCATCGCCCGCGGATTCAAATGCTCGACAAAGCGCTTAATACTGCCGCCCTTACCCGCCGCATCACGACCTTCAAAGATCACTGCAACGCGCTTATTGTTTTTTGAAATCCACTGCTGCAGATTCACTAGCTGCGCCTGTAGGCCTGCCAATTCAATCTCATAGTTTAAATTGCGCAGCTGCTTCTTCAGCTTCACCCCGCTGCTCTTCGCCAGCTTAACCAGATCATCTCGCTTCTTGACCTGCAACAGGTCTTCTCGTGTCAACATCGTTCAAACTCCCGCATCGCTATGCTCATTCCGATACCCAAGACAAGGATACTAGCAAAAGCCCCCCATCTCTACTATCTATTATGCACAGATCAGCTCGAACAAGCAAGGCTTGCCCAGAGAATAGCGCCTAGCGTCTATCTGGGACATGCATCCATATGTCGTCTACACATGGGTTTCATAAACGTCAAACAGATTCAGGAATTACTCAAGTCATGGCGAACATTTACAGCCTACCCACAAGTTTCAATTATATCCTAAACTACTTCTTCCTGTTTATTTCTTATATTAAACCACGGCACGCTAAATGCCATATGTCCGTAGACAGATATAAGACCCAGGTCTTTTGCTTCACAATATTTATCAATCACAGCTATAATTACAAACAGTTCATTAAAAATGATAATACATCACCCGTTTGTATTGTAAGCGGTGCAGCACACGTTTACGCACTGCACCACCTGTTCTTTATCGCTATTAATTATTAGAAACGGGTGCCAAGAGCGTAGACGCACCAACTGACTGATTTTCATAAGCGCCCATGTCGACCACTGCGCTAAAGATATCGTCGTTCAAGTCAGGGCCGTTCACCTTGCGTGGATTTCCTGCAAGATCGACAGTTTCAGTTACCGAATTATCGCCGACATCAATTGCTGGTGAATTATCTTGTAGGGTATAGTCACCGTTGGCAGCATCCGTAAATAAGGGGTTGCCTGATTGTGGATTGGTACCGACGTCTTCGCTGAAAAAAGAATACGACACATTGGGAGTAGAACCGGAAACCAACTCCCACTCATCAACTAAGCCCACTGCGGGATTACCATTCTTCGTATTTCCCCACACAATGCAATTTGTGATTATTGGATCGGAGTCATAGAGATATGCGGCTCCAGCATTGCTATCCGCATTATTCCCACTGATGCTGCAATTGCTCAGACTGGGAGAGGAAGAAGAAGAACAGTACATGCCGCCGCCATTAGTCGTTGCCGTATTATCAGTGATGCTGCAATTGCTCAGGCTGGGAGAGGAAGAAGTACAGTACATGCCGCCGCCATGAGACGCTGCCGTATTATCAGTGATGCTGCAATTGCTCAGGCTGGGAGAGGAAGAGGCACTACAGTACATGCCGCCGCCATAAATCGCTGACGTATTATCAGTGATGCTGCAATTGCTCAGGCTGGGCGAGGAAGTGGAATTACAGTACATGCCGCCGGCATAAGTCGCTGCCGTATTATCAGTGATGCTGCAATTGCTCATGACTGGATCGCAATTGAGATTATTATAGATACCGCCAGCATAGGAGACTGTTGCCTCATTATTGCTTATGCTGCAATCACTAATTACCGGATCAGCGTCATTATAATTATGAATACCCGCGCCGTATTCAGCCGTATTTGAATCAATCGTGCAATTTGAAATCGTCGGGTTGGCGGTTTTGATGTAGATACCTGCACCCGACTGAGCACTGTTTTCAATGATCCTGCAGTTGCTGATAGCAGGCGCCACCGTGTCATTTAAAATACCTGCACCACTTTTATTGGCGGCATCAGTCGCATAGCCATCGCGAATAGTAAAGCCATCAATAGTTGCATTATCTGCGCCGGTCACGACGTGGTGGGTATTATCGGTATTTACCGTTGCGGTACCAATATCACCAGACAGTACGGTGACATTCGTCGTCCAATCACGCTCACTACGCGCAAGCTCTGTGGCATCAAAGCCACCATAGACAGCGACGCCATCGACAAGCTGAAAGGTTTCTGTGCGGTCATCCGTCGAGCTGGGATAATAAGTTCCCTTGGCAACCCAAATTTCCTCACCGCTTACAGCAGTTATTAAAGCTGACTGTAGGTCTGCAAAAGCGTTGCCCCAGCTACTGCCATCTGCAGCACCACCGACAACCGCAATGTTCACCAGGATGACGTTACTTGGAATGCTAGCGACTTTTTTACTTCCACCGCCACCGCCACCGCCACCGCCACC
>CBDUFM010000249.1:0-5143 GCA_965366325.1 uncultured bacterium | reverse complement strand
CTGCAAACGTTGCAAGCTACAACGACAGCAGCGGTGCCGGTAGTCAAAATTACAGCTACCGCGTGCGTGCCTTCAGTGATACGCAAATTTCTGAATACAGTACTATTAGTAGCGTTAATACATTAAATGCCGCACCGGTCGCCAATGCTGGGCCAGATCAACTCATTGATGACAGCGACGACAACGGCAGCGAAATTGTTAATCTCGATGCCAGCTTGTCCTCAGACAACGGCGGCACTATTGCCGACTACCATTGGACCTGGCAAACAAGCGTCGTTATTAATCAATCTAGCATCCTCAGTTACACCGACCAAGACCACGGGACGGGTAGCTCCATCGATGGCGGAACTGGCATTGAATTATCTGGTAATGCATGGAAGGCGATACACTTTCCCTACACCATTACCGCATCCAGCGCCATCAGCTTTGAATTTCGCAGTAGCATTGCCGGAGAAATTCAAGGCATCGGACTCGACGATGACCTAAACATCAGCCAGGAGCGGACCTTTCAATTAGCAGGCAGCCAAAATTACGGCAACACTAACTTTAAAACTGTTCCTGTGGATGGCCAATGGCACAGCATCACCATTCCAATTGGCGTTTTTTATACTGGCGACACAGCATACCTGTTCTTCTCTGGCGACGACGATTCCGCCAATAATCAATTATGCGCATTCCGAAATATTGTTTTCTTCAATCAGGAAGAACCTGAATACGCCGATGACAGCCTCGTTGATTTTAACACAACAGCGCCCAGGCCCTACACCTCCCAAGATCAGGGCGGCCACAACGTCTTAGCTGGCGGAGCAGAGATAGAACTCACTGGTAATTCATGGAAATCTATCTTTCTTCCGGTCAATCTTATCGCTAGTAGCATTTTAAAATTTGATGCACGTCTGAACACTGCGGGCGAAATTCATGGCATCTGCTTTGATACCGACAACATCTATGACCAAACGCGCATATTTCAACTTGCCGGATCTCAAACCTTTGGCATCCAAGACTACAAGACACTTCCCGCTGATGGCAATTGGTACCATTTTGAAATCCCCATCGGCAGCCATTACACGGGTGCCTTTAGCTACCTGAGCTTCATTGGCGATGACGATGCGGCAGCCAGTCAAGTATCCGCCTTTAGAAACATCAGCATAGAAAACATTGGTCCGAACCCTGGCCCTGCACAAAGCACCTCAGGAGCCACACCACAAGTCACTTTACCGCGCGGCATTCATGATTTCACCCTCACCGTTACTGACGACGAAGGTGCACAGGACAGCGATACCATGCGAGTCATCGTTAATGAAATCATTGTCGGCGGCGGCTAGCACATCATCGATAGCGGCCCTCGTTAATAAGTGAGCCCATGAAAAAAGCCCAACGCAGAGCGCTGGGCTTTTTTGTTAGCTCAACTACCAAACTACAGACGTGGCTGCTTGCCGGTGATCATAGCGTAGGCTTCTGCGTATTTCTCAATCGTTTTGTCGCAAACATCCTGTGGAATCTCGACTGGGTTTGTCTTATCGAAATTAATACCCTCTAGGTAGTCACGGACATATTGTTTGTCAAAGCTATCTTGACCACGTCCAACCGCGTATTTATCCGCTGGCCAGAAACGTGACGAGTCAGGAGTCAACACTTCGTCAGCCAGAATAATCTTACCGTCAGCATTAGCACCAAATTCAAATTTGGTGTCCGCGATAATAATGCCTTTTTCAGCGGCAATATCGCGTGCGCGGCTATAAAGCGCAATAGACTTATCATTAACTATCTGTGCGTTCTCTGCACCGAGAATTTCAACGGCTTTATCTGGATGAATATTTTCATCATGCGCGCCCTGTTCAGCCTTTGTGCTCGGCGTGTACAACGGTGCTTCCAGCTTAGCGCTTTCCTCAAGATTGGCAGGCAGTGGAATATCGCAAACCGTGCCTTTCTTTTTATATTCCTTCCAACCAGAACCGGTAATGTAACCGCGAACGATCGCCTCTACAGGAAGGATGCTCAGTTTACGCACCAGCATGCAACGATCCTCTAATTGATCGCTGTATTTTTGAACGGCCGCTGGCATGTCAGCCATGTCAGTGGCAACCAAATGGTTTTCGGTGATGTCCTTGAGCGCATCAAACCAAAAGACACTTAATTGCGTCAGAACTTTGCCCTTACCAGCAATACCGTTTTTCATGATCACATCGAATGCGCTAATGCGGTCAGATGCAACAAACAAAACGTGTTGATCATCGATGTCATAAAGGTCACGCACTTTACCGCGCGTGATAAGTTTTAGATCAGGACAGTTACTCTCAACTAAAGCCGACATGCTTATTCCTTATTTAGATCAGCGTCAATGATGGCACCAAGATCGCGATTATTCAATCCAGACACCGTTCGTTTTAATTCCGAAATGTATCTATCCGCATTATCAGCAGCAGGGTCTTCAGTCTCTACGCCATAGCCAACAACGCGCGACAAAGTGATGCGTTGCATATCGCCATCTTTGAGTGCACTACTGAGATAAAACTCTTTGCCTGCTTGTGTAAATGCGATAATCGGACTCATGAATCCGTCTGCACCTTCTGGTGGCAGTATACTCTCGAGCGGACCGTAAGATTTACTTTCAATCTGTGCAGCCCATTTTTTATTTTTTGATTGAGCAAAGAACTTGGTCAGATTTGGCTCTGATGCCTTGGCCGCTTCGGCCAGCAATGTCTGCGCATGCTCCAATAAAGTTGGGTAAGCCTTTTCTGCACTGACCAATAAAATTACTTCGTCTTTTACCTCATCGTAAGGTTTGTTACTTTTCTCGGTAAAACCGTTTACGATTTGGAATAAATGCAAAGCCTTATTATCGTGAGCCTGCGCACGCAAGAACACGCTCAACACCTCTTTATCAAAGAGACTTGGATTCTGCACTTCCATATTTGCGAAATGTTTGCCATCAGCTAACTGAATAGCATAGGTCTTACCGTCTTGTGGCTCATCAGCACCGAGGTCTTTCCAGACCTGCAATGCGACATCTTTGCTTAAACGCTCATCTGCAGCTGTGATCACCACGCTGGCAGCCAAGGCAAGCACGTCTTCCATTTTACCTTCAGCAATATGCTCTTCTTCGATCAGGCCTTCGCTTAATAAGCCGTTAGCAAATTGATCGCACAATTCAATCGCAATGATTTCTGCCTTCTCTGATTCTATTTGGCCGCGAATATAGGCACGCGATTCATCCAAGGTTTTTTCTACCAAGCTTGGCGCTGGTGGCGCTTCGCCTTCTTTGGGAGCGACTGCCGGTGCTGGTTTCTTCAGCATGGGGTCAGTCTCTTTGTTCGCGGTATAATAGTTGCCAATTTCTTCGTCAGTAATGACCAATGCCTGCTTGATGCTGTTTACATCAGCGCCAATCGCGGTTAATTGGCAACGACGTGGAATCAGAAAACGTTCATCTTTAATGTCTTCATATTTCGCTTCGAGGGTTTCTTGTTCTGCGGCAGCCGCTTCTTTAAATTCATTAACGATGGCTGCAACACTGATAGTAGCCTCTTCGGTCTGTACTTTTTCTTGATCCAATTGCTTGAGCACGCCAGCGGCAGATTTATTCACTACAATGTTTGGCGCATAGCGACTCATATAATTTTGTGCGGCGCGTTGGCTTGCGATGTATTCCTGAATTTCAATCGGGGTCACCGTGCGACCTTGCACATCTGCTTTAATGACGGCAGCAATACCGGCACCGAGAGTTGGGTAATCACCACCTGGCAATTTGGTCGAAAGGAATTCGTTAACGATGGCTTTTAATTTATCGCCACTTGGTTTCATGCCTTCATTTTCGCCAAGCTTAGCTAAGACCAATGGGCTCGCCGTATACCGAACCGCTTCTTGGTAGGTTCGGCCATAGAACATATCCCATTGTTGGTTTTCTACGTCTTGTGGCTTCATACCCCAAGACAGCATCTTAATGATGCTCTCGATACGTGCGTAACGCTTGTAGTCGACGTTGGTAATGCCCTTCTGCACTTCAACCACGGCCTTACCATCCATAGCCATAGTGATGCTGCTTTGACCAATACCGAAGATCAAACCAACCGCCAAGACCAAGAAGACCACGAGGATCGTTTGACCGATGGACTGCTGTGTCGTTACTGGTTCAGCTGGTGGCAATTTATCTTTGCTCATCATTACTCCCTCAATAGCGCTGTGACCCTAGAACAGGGCCAAAACGGGCGCACACGGTAGTGCCGCTTAGCGCTTGCTCAAGTGAGACGCGAGCTATTCGAGGCCTGTCGTTCACTAATCAGGCCCAGCTCAAAACGACTGCGTGCCCGGCCCTAGCTCAGGCCGTCACCGAGGCTCAAGGATTCGGCCCAAGCGATGAAGCCAGCCCGATCAGCATCATTGAAGTAGGCACTGCCACAGACCAAATGATTGGCGCCATCAGCCACAACCAAGGGAATCGTCTCGCGATTGAGACCGCCATCGACCTGGATGTCGAGTGCCGGAAAGGCGGCACGGGTCTTACGGATAAAGCTACGCACCTCCGGGATAAACGACTGCCCGCCGAAGCCAGGATAGACGCTCATGAACATCACGAGATCAACCTGATCCATGAACTTGAACCATAAACTCGGATCAGTATCAGGGTTAAAAGCGAGGCCGACCTTGGCCCCAGTCGCCTTGACAGCCTGGATCGCAGCCGCCATCGCCCGTGGGCCGACAGCTTCGACGTGGATAGTGATCGCATCCGAGCCTGCATCACGGAAGGCCTGCACGTAATCCAAGGGCTTCGTCATCATCAAGTGCACATCAAGCCAAGCCGAGCAGCTCTTACGCATCGCGTCTACAATGAAGGGGCCCAAGGTCAGATTGGGCACAAAATGACCATCCATCACATCCACATGCAGGGAACGTGCCCCAGCAGCTTCACAGTCCTGCAGCTCGCTGGCTAGTTTCGAAAAGTCTGCGGATAAAAGGCTCGGCAATACGCGTATCTCTGGCACGTGACACTCCTTAGATCAGACTCTCCAGTGTTAAACTCAAAAATCTACTTGGTAATGTGTTATTGTACCCCTAGGATGTCGAGCCCGTGACAGACTCAACTAATAATACATCAATCTATACACCGATAAGCAAACAGGCTTGGGACGATCTTGAGGATCGC
>CBDUFM010000248.1:0-5164 GCA_965366325.1 uncultured bacterium | reverse complement strand
AGGCCAGAATCCTCTAGGCATAAAAATGCTAAACTGGGGAGGCGACTTTTCAGCGCAATTTTTTCCCACTCACCCCAAAAACGTTCTTTACTGAGTTCCGACAAATCTTGCTCAGACATAATCTGCAGTAAAGCTTCATCGGGTAGAAAACCAAATACAGCAGCCATGCGCACGGCACGAAGTCCACGTAAAGGGTCATCACCAAATAAATCCGCATCAACCGCACGCAGGGTACCGCTGCGCAAATCAGCAAGACCATTAAAAGGATCAATTAATTCATTGGCGAGAGGGTCCCACATCAACGCATTAATCGTAAGGTCACGCCGCCGCGCAGCATCCGCATAACTTAATTCTGGATCGCAGTGCACATCAATGCCGCGATGACCGCGGCCTACTTTGCTATCTTTGCGCGGCAAGCTCCAATCAATGTCATGGCCATGCAGCATAAACACGCCAAAGCTTTCACCGATGCAATCAACCGTGCCTTTTTTACTGAGCAGCGCTTTTAATTGATCGGCGCTGAGGCCAAAGACTTCGACATCAATATCTTTGCTATCTAAACCAATCAGGCGATCGCGCACATAACCACCAACGACAAAGACACGACCACCAAGGGCCGCCACTTCTTTGGCAACATCTAAGACCAGTTCCGCACCTTTTCCCGTATCAATTGCAGCGTCAGCAAATCCATCGATATGCGCAAACACTTGCTTGGGCTTCAGACCAAAAAATCTGTACGGACGTGCGGCTGCTGCCGCGCGTTTACAAAACGCACTCTCATGCTGTATGGCCTGTTTATCCCAGAGATTGCTGTCCATGAAAAGAGTCTCTATCCTTGGCCGCTGTTTCAATAGCAGCTACGTCAGCAGGAGTGGATCTATTCGGACGAGCGTATTATCGCCAGCGTCAGAAAATGAAATCAATGGCCCACAACAGTGATTGATTAAATCAGCGTTGGTCGTGCAGTGTAAACTTGGTGCATGACAGACAAAGGAGCCACCATCAGCTAAAAGCATGGGCAGTAACAACTGATCCGCTAAGTGTTCACCGACTGGAGCTGTGTGTTTCAAATAGCGTTTTACCTGCTTACAAACGTTATTAGCTATCCGTTCTGCAGGAACCCGCATTTTACCAGGTTCACTAATCACTTCACAGATGTGTTCATGCTCGATGACCACACTTAAAAAATTGCCTTCACTGATGCAATCATCATAACGGATATTCTGCTGACGCTTTGCTTTTAAACCAAGTGAACTTTGAATTACCGCTTGTTCACGCTCGGCAATCGTGTCGGGCAAACGCGCCACGGTCGCCATGCTAAACATATCTGTTTGAAGACCTCGCTCCACTATGTCTAAACGACCAGCAAAATTGCGAGCATCAATATGAATATGCAAACAACCACCGCCACGGGGATAAAACCCAGGCGCTTCTAAATTAATCGAAATCTGAACACCCAGTTTGCGTAAGAGCGGAACAAAGGCGTGCTGTAAAAAATCTATTCCCGGCGACCACGGATTATGCGTACCACCACGGATGCGGATTTCTGCTTGTTCGCGCGCATGCAGCAACATCGGCAAAATTGTTTGTAAAACCAACGAGCAGGAACCCGCTGTGCCAATATCAAACTCATGGTAACCGCCAATGATAGTCTGTGGCTGAAAATTAATCACAGTGCTGTGTAGGCTGTCGCCTTCGACGTAAGCATTGCTCACCCGCGCAGCAGCCTGCAGCGCACAAAGATGCTGTGCTTGCAAGCCCGGCTTGGGTCGTTTGCTGCGTATCTGTTCTAGTCGCAGCGGCTGCTTACAGATGGCACTTAATGCCAGGCTGCTACGCAGCATTTGTCCGCCGCCTTCACCCACAGAGCCATCGATAGTAAACATGATAAAATCTTTCGTTAAAAGAAATAATAAAAAATGCATGCGCTTGCGCCAACAAGCGCATGCTGATATAGGTCATTTAACCCTTTACACAGACGACTTGTTTCAGGGTATGCACAATTTCGACTAAGTCTTTTTGTGCATGCATAACCGCGTCGATGTCTTTATACGCCATCGGTGTTTCATCGATAACGTCTTTGTCTTTACGACATTCAACGCCTGCGGTGGCCTTGGCATGATCTTCGAGGCTAAACATTTTCTTAGCCTTGGTACGTGACATGACTCGACCAGCGCCGTGGCTGCAGGATTCAAAGGCTTCCGCATTGCCGAGTCCACGCACAATATAACTACGCGCACCCATAGAACCCGGAATAATTCCCATATCCCCAAGGCCAGCCTTCACCGCCCCTTTGCGTGTTACCAAGCAATCTTTGCCGTAATGATGTTCGCGGCTGATATAGTTATGGTGGCAATTTACCGCCATAATATCGGCTTTGAATTGGCGCAGACCTTTTACCTGACGCAGACCAGTTAAGATATTTGCCATCATCACCTCACGGTTAATCCGCGCAAAGTCCTGTGCCCAAGAAACCGCTTCGACATAATCATCAAAGTGCTGCGTGCCCTCAGATAAATAGCTCAGATTTTCATCTGGTAAATTAATATGATGCACACGCATATCTTTTTTTGCTTTTTCAATGAAGTAGGTGCCCACGCGGTTGCCAACTCCACGCGAACCAGAGTGCAACATAAACCACACACGATTAGCTTCGTCTAGACAGATTTCGATAAAATGGTTACCAGTACCTAAGGTACCCAAGTGATTAATGTTATTGGTATTTTTCAATACCGCATGTTTTTCACACAAGCGATCAAAGCGTTGCTCTAAATGATTACGCCATTGCTTTACCACGAGATTCGGTGTGTCGTGCCATGAACCTTTATCGCGACCGCGGCTACCATGGCTGCTACGTCCATGCGGAACCGCCTTTTCAATCGCCTTACGCAGTGGCGCTAAATTCTCTGGCAAATCATTCGCCGCTAAATCAGTCTGCACCGCGCACATGCCACAACCAATATCCACACCAACCGCCGCAGGGATAACCGCGTTCAAGGTAGGAATAACCGAACCGATGGTCGCACCCATCCCAAAATGCTTATGAATAAACGGCAACATGGCCACGTTACGCAGCTGCTTTTTGGCTTCTTCTTCAACCGGCACGCCCTTCACCCACGCCTTGATAGGGATGCGTCCGCCTTCGATCACTTCGTATGCTTGATTGGTCATGATGTTCTCCTGAGTCTATACCTGTCTTATCTATGGCACAATTGGTGCCAAAGGCAGGCAAACGGCGTGCATCTCTAAATTATTTATATATAAATACTTACGATAATAATAGTGCCGTGTCAGGAATGCCCTGCACAAAGCCCAAGGGAAAAGCTATAATTCTATCTACACTGTTAGATATCACTCTTGTCCGTGAGCATGGACGCAGCTGCCCTAGCAAGTTCAAAAAGCTAGCGTGAGTCAAGCGGATCAGTAAAAGGATACAGGGTTTCCCTATTTCCATACTGATATCCCGGTAAGCCAAAGCATGGACCCGCTGATTATACTAAAAGAATCTATTGGAAGTGACCGCCTTGCTGAGGCAGGTCAGTCGTGGATTGATCAAATAAATGAAATCACGGATGAACTACCCGTGTTTTCATCTCGTGTATTCATGATTCGAGGCGGCCGTAAGACTTTTGATTTCCCTGTGCTTCCAAGCGGTAGTTTGGGCTATTGGTGCGCTAATGGGCGAGAAGCATGGCCAATCTTGGCTGATGGCACAGGGTTGGATAAATTGCTTTCTGGCAGTTGGCCGAAACTTTCGGACGCGGATCCTGTTAAATTGGCCAGTTTTATTCTCAGATTTAATGGGCAGGGAATTCGATATGGGCATTCAGTTCTGCGCGATGTTAATCATTTGTCTACTGTAAATAACGGTCGCATTGGATCAGATGGGTATAGGCTCAATGACCGAGAGTTGAGAAAGACCAATGGAGAATTAACAGAGTATCTGTCCGTAGATGATGATCTGGTTGTCATTTCCGCGTTAACATTAATGGGATGGATGCATGATAAACGTAATCTTGGGGTTGAGACGATTCAAATAACCAGAGATGGAAAAGTTAGATATGAAAAAAGGCGAGTTATTAGTAAGAAAATATACAAATCTATTCCTGCTATAAAATATTGAAATCGAACAAGGCGACTTATCCGAGCCGCTAACGCGGCCAGCTGGTCTTTAACGTTGGGCTCTGGGGAAGTTCGTCAAATACTATATAGACACAAGGTCTTTGCTGTGATAAAGAAATACATTATTGCCTGTTACATCCTGTCTTTTTTAATAACGGGCTGTGGTGTAGAAAACGATTCTCATTCGTCAAAGGAAATTGAAGTGAACAGCATGATTCAAGAATTGATGTCAAACCCTGGAACAAGAGATATGAAAGAATGGCTGCTAAGAGATATTGATATCCCTATCTGTCTTGGTGAGCTTGATGAGGAAGAATCTGTCGCTCTGATAGAGAGTGGGTATGCAGCGGGTGTGGTGCGAATGTGGGCTGTGGAAATAGATGTTGATGAGGATTATGAGAACACAGGGAAGATTTTGATTCAGCTCCCTAAGGATTCTGACGCTAGGAGGGATGTTATTTTGTGGGCGAAGAAGGCAATTAGCGGAACAGGTTATAGCTTCGATGACGATGGTGCAGATATCGCATTCCTGATGCTTGATTAAGAGCGCTGCTTGGCCATTGAATATGTTTCGGTTCTTCGCTGGTTCAGATGGTGCCTAATTGAAATACCGCGTTTTATAATATAATGGTCAGGCTATTAATAAAGGTTCCCTGTCATTACTACTTTTTTGAGCGTCAAACAATATTTAATGGACACACTATATAAAAAGGGGCCTGTAATTAATTATTCACTTGAATTGTTCGCTACGTTTTTCTGGTTGCCAACCGATGGAATTACGTGGCTACTACACTTTTTAGAAAATATATCGAATAATTTGGTATTTTACTATATTCGTTTTAACGACCGTTTCTGCTTGGTCGTTATGCTATCTTGAGATGCGTACTTTGTTCTACTGAGGCCTGTCAGGCCGTGTCTGTAAACAACGCACAGCGATTGCGCACCCATTGAATACCGCGCCTGCTGGCTTCGCGTACGCGTGAGCTAAAGTGGCCGATGGCGCTGCCGATCATTTGCTGATGCGAGCGCATGCAGGTAATCC
>CBDUFM010000247.1:0-5192 GCA_965366325.1 uncultured bacterium | reverse complement strand
CACCACTTGCTGCGCCTGTGCCTGTTGTCCAAAGACAATGCTACCCTTCACCGCATCACTGGCTGCCATCGGTGACGAAGCTTCAGCCAATAAAGCCTCGATATCATCTTCATTGTCATTTAATTTATCATCGATTTCATCTTGATCCGGGATACCAGTTGCCTGTGACATTTCACGCAGCAAGGAATTAATATCATCCTGATCAATCATGATCTCCGCATCATCATCAGGCACGGCAGTTTCTTCTTGGTTTTTGACGATGCCAACAATTTGCTCAGTACTTAATAAGGGTGTCGTCGCCTGCGTGGTACCCGCAGGCTTACCCTCATTAATACCCATTTCCATTAACAGCTTATCTATCTCGTCTTGACTCACTGCAGCATCAGAGCCGTCATCTGCCACTGCTTCCGGGGCAGCCTCTTCAGGCATGCTCGCACCCAACTGCAATAATAAATTATCTATTTCACTCTGATCGAGCGGACCATCGGGAATACTATCAACGACAGACTCGACGCTCGGTGCTGGCTCTTCCTCTTCTGACGCTGACTCCCCATTTAATTCATTTAACAACGCATCAATATCACTTTGATCCAATGTACCATTTGACGCTGGTGCTGCTGCTGGAGCAGCCGGCTCTGCGGGCGTTTCTTCGCCACCCATTTCTGCCAGCAGGGCGTCAATAGCATCCTGCCCAAGCGGGCCATCATCAGCCACAGCGGGAGCTTTTTCTTCTTCAGCAGCGGCTGGCTCTGCGGGCGCAGCTGGTTCCTCCGCGCCCTCTCCATTTAACTCAGCCAAAAGAGCGTCAATGTCACTCTGGCCAAGGGCGTCTTGATTGGCAGGAGCCGGTGCTGGCGCTGCTTCTTCCTTTTCTTCTACAGGAGCTACCAACTCTTCAGCTTCACCATTTAATTGCCCAAGTAAGGCATCAATGTCATCTTGGCCCAAAGTCGCCTTGGGATCACTAAAGGCTTCTTGCTCGGCTTGCTCATTATCCTCAACCGGCTCTGCTTCCGCAGCTGGCTCTGCCTCCGCAGCTGACTCCGCTTGTTCTGCAGCATCTTCACCCTGCATCTGACGGAAAAGCCTGTCGATTTCATCCTGGCCCATCGGCTGTGGGTCGTTGTTAGTTGGCTCTTGATCATCATCAGCCATGCTTAGCTCCAGAGCATTTCACGCTCAGATGGGCTTACGCCACCTGAGTCTGCCTGTAGTTCCTCGCAATGATTGTACCATATGACCGGCAAGTCGGCTGCGCGTAACTGATCCTTGATATGACTAGGAGCGGCGATCAACGCACACTGGGGCCGTGCCCGTAACCAGGCGTAGGCCCAGGTACCCAAGGACTGGAGCTGGCTACAATCTATAACCTTTGCTTCAGTAAGCACTTGTGGCCATAACATCTCACCTGACCAATGAACATCAACTGGCATCGAAATACTCCACGAACACACCATTATCACGACATATACATATATCGGCTAATTGCTGCAGACACTGTAGCCTATCTTTGCGCTCATCCCAATTAATTGACTGATCCAACCAAGCTGACCAGCGGCCAGGACTCACGTTAACCACAATGCGCCCCGCATCACTCGACTGCATCAGCTCAGACAGGAGCTGGCGCTCTACTCGTCCTGTGGTCTCCGACGCGTCAAACACCTGCTGTGCTTGCGCTTGATTCTCCCAGCTTAGATCCTGGGTCTGTAAATCTTGAATTTCAAAGCCATCGCTCGATGGCAAAATCATCTTCACCCCATCATGGAGGTCGATGCAGCCGGGGCGGTAGTGCATGGGCGTGGCCGCCAGGGTGTTTAAGCGCTCGACGATATCCTCGATGGCGACTGGCTTGGTGAAAAAATCGACGCAGCCGAGGCGTATTGCAGCTACAGCATCATCAAAAACCGCATATCCACTCATCAACATAAAGGGAATTGCAAGCTCTTCAGCTATCTCTAAGCCACTACCATCGGGCAGTTTTAAGTCGCTGAGCAGCACGTCTGGCTGAAATTCTTTGGCTAAGTCCCTAGCATCACAGAGATTGGATGCGACCTCTACCTCATAGCCAGCACGCTTCAAACCGCGCTTCATAGCCAAGCGAATCGCTGGCTCATCTTCCATCAACAGAATCTTCATACCTATAACTAGGCAAGACTCATGCCAAAGTTGCGCAAGGCACGGAAACAGGCGGCAGCCGTGCTAAATCAACTAGGACACTGCGAATAAAGTTTGGACAAGAAGTTGCGTTAAGCACTAGATAGGAGGTATACTACCATGATCTCAACTTCACCAACGAAGCAGACACAAGATAAGGAGTCCACAGTGGGCACCATCAGTATTGAGACCGTGATGTGTGGCAACGTCGAATTCGACGATACGAAGATAATTCACTTTGATGGTGAATTGCTTGGTTTTGCCGATCGTCACCGCTACGCATTATTACAGACCAGCCATGGTCCCTTATTCTGGTTACAATGCATTGATGATAGCAAACTTGCTCTGTGCGTGCTTGATCCATTTGAAGCTGGCATCGATCCAGACATGAGCATTAATCAAAGTGATATGGATGCGATTGGCGCACAATCATTAGATGATATTAAAGTGTACACGGTTGTGGTTTTAGATGAAGATCCAACTAAAATTCGCACCAATCTACGCGCACCAATATTGGTCTGCAATTCTACTAATCGCGCATGCCAAGTTATATTAGATGATCAATCCCTACCCGTGCAATTATTCTTGAAGGACCTAGTTCCTGAAAGCGCCCCCTAACTATGCTGGTCCTGACCCGTCGTGAACAAGAACGCATAGTCATTGATAACGATATTATCATCACCGTCCTCGGTGTCGACAAAAACGGGCAAGTACGCATTGGGATTGATGCACCAAAATCACGCAAAATAATGCGTGGTGAATTAATTGAAGAAGTAATTGCTGAAAATGAACACGCTGCCGCATTAAGTGCCGCCAGCAATCTCTCTCAATTAAATGGGCTGTTACCAAGTATTCAAAAAAGAAATGCCAACAGCAATCTCAAAACCAAGCTAGGGAAGGAAACGTAAATGGGATTTACGGGAACCACTTTTCAAGATATTGTAGACCGCGTTCACACGATACCCTCCCTACCTGAAGTAGTGACTAAAGTTGTTAACATGGTTAACGACCCCGGTTCTAATGCCGACAAAGTTGGACAAATTATGTCCAAAGACGCTGGGATGGCGGCAAAAATCCTGCGCCTAGTTAACTCAGCTTATTACGGTCTTCCCGAACCAGTCTCGAGCCTTGATCAAGCAATTGTTATTCTGGGCTTCAAAACTATTCGCTCGGTCGCTCTTTCCGTATCCGTTATTAATATGTTCCAACAGTCCGACACCGGATTTAACATGAAGGCGTTTTGGACACACTCATCGGTATCCGCAAGTATTTGTCGCTTAATTGCCGAAAAAATTGGCTCCGTTGATCCTGAAGTAGCCTTTATTATAGGCCTACTCAAAGATATCGGCCTGATGTTGTTATTAGAAAATGCCCAAGAAGAAACCAAGGCGATTATTGCTGTAGCGCGCGAGTACAAACTCAGCCTCTATGATGCAACGCACAAAGTTATACAAACCGATCACGCAGAAATAGGTGCCTGGCTCTGCGAGCACTGGGGCCTCGAAGACGACATTGTTTCTGCCATCAAAAATCAATACGACGTCACCCAAGCTGATGACAATCATTACATCGCTATTGCTCAGTTCTCAGAGTATCTCTGCGGCCTGAAGAAAATTCGCATGTCCGGTGACTGCAATGAACCTGGCGTCGACCCCATCATCTGGGAATATCTCGGTATCGGCAAAAAAGACCTCGTTGAAATTCTTGCTGTTGTAAATGATGAAGTAGACCGCGCTAAAGAACTGCTCAACATGGCCGGCTAAGCTTCGCCCTGAACACGCTGTAGATGATTGTCGTTGACAGATTGAGCGCTATGCTCTGCATATGCTGTCGATCAAAAATGTAAGCAAATCCTTTGGCACGGTCACAGCCGTTAATAATCTCAGCCTCGAAATACCCGCTGGTGAAATTCATGCCTTTCTCGGCCCCAATGGCGCAGGGAAAACCACAACGATTAAAATGTGCACTTCGCTATTGATACCCGATACCGGCAGCATCAGCATCAATGGCTTCGATGTTGTTAAGGACGGCATCGCCGCGCGTCGCTCGATAGCCTATGTGCCCGATGAACCCTATCTTTATGAACGTTTAACAGGCCGTGAATTTCTCGAATTTACTGGTCGTATTTATGGACTCGATCCAGCGATTTACAAACAACGCTTTCAGCAAGTCTGCGATCAGTTTTCTTTGCACGAATTTCTCGATCATCTCGCAGAAGGCTACTCACATGGCATGCGTCAGCGCGTTGTGCTTGCCGCCGCTGTTTTACACCAACCTAAATTTTTAATTGTTGATGAGCCCTTAGTTGGACTTGACCCCAAGCACATACGCATCGTCTTAGAAATGCTACGCGACTTTGCTGATCAAGGTGGCGCTGTCTTAATGAGCACCCACACCTTAGCTGCGGTTGAGCATATTGCCGATCAAATATCAGTTATGGATCACGGATCTGTTTTAGTGCGCGGTGGAATTGATGAATTACGCGGCAATCAAAGCCTCGAGCAACGCTTCTTAAGTTTAACCGATGGTCAAGAAGAAGCACAGCTACCCGCATCAGAAAAAACACAGCATGAGTCGGAAAAATAAACGCCGCCTGATTAAACAGTACATTCGCGTTATTGATGCGCATAATGTCTGCTACCAAGTTTCTTCCCTCCGCCGCTATATGCATGATGATCCCGAACGGGCGCGCCGCGCATTTGAAGACATGCTTGGCGACCAAGATCGTTGTCATGTGTTTTACGATGGTGGACCCGGCGGCGAAGAACGACGTCAGCATCGTGGTGCCTTAGTCATTCATTATAGTGGTGAACGCAGCGCAGATGACTGCATTATTGAATGGCTTAGTTACCAGAATTGTCATGAGATTATCGTCATCAGTGATGACCGACATTTACAAATGCGCGCCAAAGAACGCGGCACGCGTATAAGTACTGTTGTTGATTTCCTCAATAATCTTGATCACAGCGCTGGCGATGAACCTCGTATTGATGAAGTTCCACCATCAGACTCAGAAATTGATTTCTGGAAAGATCAAT
>CBDUFM010000246.1:0-5193 GCA_965366325.1 uncultured bacterium | reverse complement strand
GCGTTATCGGATGATCGAAATTATTCGTGAATTTAAGGCCGATGTTATTATTACCCATCGTTTGAACGACTACCATCCTGACCATCGTTATACATCCTTGTTGGTGCAGGATACATCTACTGCAATTAGTAATCCCAATGTCTGTCCGCTGACGCCGCCGTTAAAACAAAATCCGCTGTATATGTATATGTCGGACACCTTTCAGCGTCCGTATCCATTTACACCAGATGTGGTATTTGCTATAGATGATTTAATAATGACTAAATTGGAGATGGTTCATCAGCATGCTTCTCAACTCTATGAGTGGATGCCCTATGACAGCGGTATTGCAGATCAAGTTCCCATTGGTGAAGAAGAGCGTAAACAGTGGGCGCTTAGCCATTATTTAAATCGTAATGCAGAGCTTGCAGATGCATATCGCGATAAGCTTGTTGAAAAATATGGTCAGCAAAGTGGCGCGGCTGTAAAATATGCTGAAGCTTTAGAATTCTCCGAATATGGCGGCACGGCCTTACGACAGCAGTTTATGGAGACATTCACTTTTTAAAGTACTGCGGATCTATTTACACAGGCCCACTGTGAGCAATACTGTTTGCATATGTATGACATCATTGGTGATATTCATGGGCACGCAGACAAGCTGATCGCACTGCTGCAAAAAATGGATTATCAGCGAGTGGGTAGCTCTTGGCGACATCCAGATGGCCGCAGGCTTGTATTTGCTGGTGATTATATTGATCGCGGACCGGGTATAGAACAGGTTTTACAAACGGTGCGTGCTTGTGTGGATGCGGGCGACGCCGACGCGATCATGGGTAATCACGAATTTAATGCGATGGCCTATGATTGTTTACGAGCTGATGGCGTTGATGCTGCGGATATCCATAATTGGTGTCGCATACATAGCGAGAAAAATGCCCATCAGTACAGCCAGACGATGGAGCAATTAGGTAAGCAAAAACGCGCTGAATGGATAGCATGGTTTCGTACCCTGATTCCTTGCTGGGAAGCGGATGGCATTCGCGTTGTACATGCGTGTTGGGATGAGCAGTCGATTCAGTACATTCGCAGCTGTTTAAAAGATGGACTATGGACAGATGCATTAATTCGTGAAGCCAGCGATGAGACAAGTCAATTATACGCGGCCATTGATTTAGTATTTAAAGGTTTGGAAATTGAATTACCCGGCGGTCAATCATATCAAGATAAAGAAGGTACCGTGCGAACGATGGCGCGTGTTCAGTGGTGGCGGCAACCCGCACGCGATGAAGCAATTGGTAAATGGTTGATGCCACCGCAAGATGGGATTGACGGTGTACTCGGTGCAGTTGATTCGGCACAGCTCTCTATTCCAGACGCGCGAGGGCCGATTACCTGCATTGGGCATTATTGGATGCCACCGGTAAACCACGCACCTATTCACGATAAAATTGTCTGTGTTGACTATAGCGTTGCCAAGGGCGGCCATTTATGCGCGTATCGATTTGCTGGTGAGCAGATAGCTCAGGCCAATAATTTAGTGTATGTCTAAGCTTTCACATCCCGCATTATATAAGTTGCTGCGCCTTGCTTACTCTGCAGAGCGCGCAGCAGCATTTGCGTATATTGGTCATGCCGGATCATTGAAACATACAGAAGAAAAGGCAGCGGTTAAACGCATTGAAGACGATGAGTGGGAGCACCGCGCATCAGTCTTGAAGATCATGCAGCAATACGACATTCCAATTTCGCGCTATTATGAAATACGCTTTTACCTTATTGGTCGTTTTATTAGTTTTAGCTGTTATTTTATTGGCAGATTCATGCCGTATTATTTCGCCGGTCGTTTAGAAAGTGGTAATACCTGTGAATATATTCACATGATGCGTTATTTTCATGAACTGCATATTACCGAGCATGATCAACTACTTTATGATATGGCAGTGAAAGAAAAAGAACACGAGATCTATTTCCTCGACCAAGTTCGCAGTCATTTCTGCCTACGTATTTTTGAAGGACTCTTTCGTTGGGGTCGCAAGCGTCAGTACAATGACATTGACCTCACGAGCCTCAAATCCGTCGAGAGGTCCTTGGAATATTGCCAAAAATAGGCAATTTGAGAGCATTGGTGCAGTGCAGGTCAATTTATTGTCCATTTAACTAAGAACGGCGCAGACTTCTGCCTAGACTAGGGGCAGGAGAAAAGAGTGAGATCAATAATTTTTGTCATTAGTCTGTTGGGCTTGATTGCGCTAGGATATACCGTCTTTGTGCCAAATTATTCATGTTGCGGCCGCTCGGGAGCAAACGAGGGCGCTTCGGCTGCGACACTCAAGTCTGCCATGTTTGCTTCTCAGGTGCAGTTTCAGGCTGCTGGCTACCTCGATATTGATGGCAATGGCATCGGTGAATATGGATTTATCAATCACATAAGCGGAGCAAAACCGATTAAAGCAAGTGATGGAAAAGTGATAAGTGAGGCCGGTGAGTTGAGCCTGTTAACTGGACCTCTAGCGCGGGAGGTAGGGACTGGCGAATGCGCACAAGCAAATGGGTATTACTTTAAGGTATTCTTACCAGATGGTCGCGGAGGAATGTATGACTACGATGCGTATCTGCGTGATCCAGATAAGAAACGCGGAGCTCAATTACGTGAAAAACATTACATTGCGTTGGCGTGGCCAGTAAAATTAAATGAAACTGGTCGTCGTATCTACGCAATGACGGAAGACGGGCAGCTGCGTACGACTAATTTGCTCGCGGTGCGCGATGCATTTATAGAGGATCCAGATTGGACGCATTTGTTTAAAGGCCGCGAAGGGACTTTTGAAGCAGTCCTCCAACAGGGACCGAATGATGACTGGCCGTATTATTCAAGGTGAGTATGCTATCCTGACATTCTTAAAAGGTTTAATAAATGAAGTATGTCGTTATTGGAATCGTCGTATTATTGAGTTGCGGTGTGCTGTATTTTAATTTTTCAGAGAAGCGTATTACGCCTTATGAAAACCCAATTCCAGCAGTCTTAAAGTCAGCAGTGTTTGCAGCGCAGATACAATTTCAGTCCGCTGGATATTTAGATGACGATGCAAATGGAATCGGTGAATACGGATTTATTGAACAATTGACTGGACATAAGCCCACACTTTCTGCAGATGGAACAATTAACGTGAAGGCTGGAGAGATAGCGCTGTTGACGGGGCCTATAGCTCAAGAAAGAGCTGATGATGTTGATGTAGAATTTGCCGGTTATTATTTTGCAATGTATCTGCCTGATGGTCGTGGTGGAATGTACGATTATGCGGGCTACATGCGGGATCTGGATAAGAAGCACGGTGCGCATTTACGCGAGCAACATTACCTTGTACTGGCTTGGCCGGTTCAAGTCGATGAAACAAAGCGCCACATTTGGGTTATGACGGAAGACGGTCTGCTGCGGTCAACGACTAGTGTCGACGTGCGTGATGCATTTATAAAGGATCCAGATTGGACACATCTGTTTAAAGGCCGCGAAGGGACCTTTGAAGAAGTACTCAAACAGGGGCCGAATGACGATTGGCCGTATTACAGCCGCTAGGCAAAGACGCTAAGCTTTTGTCATTAAATACTTTGAGTGGTCTGAGTGAGTGGATCAGTTGCCGATTAGCTGGTCCTGTGATCGTGGATTCCCTATTCTAATATACAAATTATACTATAAATATAGTTCAATGGGGGGGATGGCCCTGATAGGGGCGTATCCGCTGTGGACGAGTCCAGCTAGGGGGATCTGAGCGTGCGTGCATCAATGCAAAATTTGACGAGTAAGCAGGGTCTACGCTTACTCAGTATCTTGCTGCTGTTTTCTGTGCAGGGCATGGCAGATGCGGCGAGCACTGATAATCATCAGTTATTTGCGGTACCAGTGCCGCAGAGTGTCAACATAGATGGGCGCTTGGATGACTGGGATCATTCAGGGAAAATAATTATTTGTTCAGATTTAGAAAACTTGCTCGGTACCTATAGTGCGTGGGTGGCGATGATGTATGATGAGGACGCTTTGTATGTTAGCGTCGATTGGTGCGATCCAACACCGATGGTCAATAATTATCAGCCAAGTTTAGCGGTTGATCAGCGTTTTTGTTTTCACTCAGATTCGTTGCAGATTCATTTTCGCACAGATCAAATGCGCCAAGTCTTTGGATGGTATTATACCAAAGGGGCAAGATCTGGGGTAACGGTCACTGATGGAAATAGATGGTATCATGATAACCCGATTGTTTATCATGATGGCATTCAGGATCTCGGTATAACGCAAGCTTTTCAGATGAAACCTGATGCACGTGGTTATATCCAAGAAATGCGCATTCCGTGGTCGGCTGTAGTTGCCAGTGGCAAGCCGTATACAGCGGGTGAGCAATTTGATTGTATGCTCGACCTAGTGTGGGGACCAGAAGCCGGTAAGGGTTGGCCGGTTAATCATATGATGGATTTGGTGGAAGAGGGAAAGGTGCATACGGGATGGTTCTGGGAAATTAATAAAATTTATGGAAAAGTTATCCTCTCAGACACAGGTCAACTTGAATTGCCAGAACCCGTATTTATGCAAGCCTTGCAGCAAAAAGAGGCGCAATTGAGTGGAGTAATACCGCTGCGCATGCAAGTGCCGAGTAAAGACGCCAGCCATTTTACCGTAGCTATTAATGATGCGCAGGGAAGGCGGGTGCGAAACTTAGCGGGTGATTTTCCTGTTAAAGAATATCTCCTTGCAGGTACGGATGATGTGGTGGAAGTCCCATGGGATTGCCTTGATGATAATGGTCGTGCAGTACCAGTGGGTACCTATAAGCTGCTTGGATTAAGTCGTGGTAAGTTGAGTGCGGTTTATGAAATGTGTTTTTATAATCCGGGCTCACCGCCTTGGAAAACGGTCGATGGTCGCGGTGGATGGGGTGCGGATCATAGTCCACCTAGCTGTGTAACGCGCAGCGGTGATGTCATCGGCATTGGCTGCCATGGTGCTGAGGGTGGCAGTGGCGTCTTCGGCGTTGCTGCAGATGGTCAGAAAATATGGGGTGAACATCAGGGCGCCTCGGCGATGTGCGGTGATGAACGATATATTTATTATATGCTGAATGACCCGTGGTCGGGGAAGAAGGGTTTGGCCCGTTTGGCTAATGCGGACGGATCCTATCAGCCTTTTCTCATTAATGGACAGGCTGAATTTCCATTGCCCAT
>CBDUFM010000245.1:0-5197 GCA_965366325.1 uncultured bacterium | reverse complement strand
CATGCTTGAGAAGGGCTGGGCAGGCTTCAGCTATAAAGACATCGCCGAAGAAGTAGGCATCCGCAAGGCAAGCATCCACTACCACTTTCCCAGCAAAGAAGACCTTGGACTAGCCATTATCAGCTATTGGCGTGAGATCTTTGACCAGGTCCATGCGCAGATGGCCGCTGAGTATTCCAATGTCTATGAGCGCCTGCTTGCGATGAACGGTTTTATGTCTGAGCATTTTTGCGATAAGCATATATGCCCCTCTGGCATTCTGGATGCCGACTTCATGAACTTGCCGGAAACCATGCAACGTGAAACGCGTGCATGGCACGAAGCAAAAATCGCACTGTATACATCCTGGTTACAAGAAGGACTCGATCAGGGTTCCCTCACATTTCACGGCGATGCCAAAACACAATGCATAGCCATGTTAAGCGGCTATCAGGGTGCCCTGCAGATGGAGCGCACTATGCAGAACGGCGCCTTTAAAATCTACACCAAGCACCTGCTCGAAGGCATGCAAGCATGATCAGCAAAGCCCTCTTTTTTCGGCCCTATATCTACCTACTAGTAGATAGCTATTTAATTTTTACTCAGTCACGTAGTCATAACGGAAACACATAAGCACATCCAAGTCCCCAAGCATCTCCCAGCATTTTCATTATTTTAAAAGCACAGAATCACAGGCGCTTGATTAGCCTTTTGCTCTCTCTCGGAGTTCCACATGTCACAAGCCAGTCTCTCCAATCAGACAACTCAATTACTTAAGACACCGTCTCGACTTGGGAATGCCATCATTAAAATAAAATGGCTGATCCCCCTGCTTGCACTAGCTCTTGTTATTGGCCTCGCCGCTGGTGCGAAAAATCTTTATTTTGCAACTGACTATCGAGTTTTCTTCGGTCCTGATAATCCACAATTAGCCGCCTTTGAACGCCTACAAAACGTGTATGCAAAAGATGATAATGTTTTAATTATGATCGAAAGCGATAACGGCAGCATATTTAATGCAGACACTCTGCGTGCAATACAAGCACTGACCTTAGATAGTTGGCAGGTACCATTTTCCACCCGCGTCGATTCATTGAGCAATTATCAGCATTCCATTGGTGCAGAAGATGACTTAATCGTCGATGATCTCGTCCCACGTGATAGCCCACTCGATCAGGCTGACTTAGAACGCATTGAATTAGCCGCCCTACATGAACCGCTCCTCGTGCACCGTCTTTTGTCACCAAATGGTCAAGCTACAGCAATAAATATAACGGTAGAATTACCCGGTGAAAATGCTGATGAAGTGACCATTGTGGCTAATTTCGTGCGTGAGATGACCAGCACATTCACGCAAGAGCATCCAGACCTGCGTGTATCGCTCAGTGGTATGGTGATGTTGAATAATGCATTCCCCGAAGCGAGCATTGCCGACATGAGTACACTGACCATGAGTATGTATGGGCTTATTATTGTTTTGACTTTTGCATTTACCCGTTCGCTTATTGGCACCATTGGCACCATTTTAGTCATTGCATTCAGCACCATGGCAGCTATGGGCATCGCTGGATATATGCGCATTGGCTTAACCCCTGTCTCAGTTATGGCCCCGACCGTTATTATGACGCTGGCTGTTGCCGACTGTATACACATTATTGTATCGTTTCGACAGGCCATGCGTAACGGACTTGATAAATACCATGCCATCGGCGAAAGCCTGCGCGTTAATCTTGGACCGGTTTTTGTGACGTCACTCACCACCGCTATTGGGTTTTTGTCACTCAATTTCTCTGATGCACCACCTTATCACGATTATGGAACTATGACTGCTATTGGCGTCATGTTCGCCTTCTTATTTTCTGTAACGCTTTTACCCGCTGTACTTGCCATTCTACCAGCACACACACCAAAAAACTTGGACGCGAAAAAAGATGTCATGTTAAAAAGCGCCCGCTGGTTAATCAAGCACCGCACAAAAAACTTTATCGGTATCGTGACGGTGGCTGTCATCCTTGCCGCCTGTATTCCACTGATCAACCTCGACGATCGCTTTGTCCAATACTTTGATGAAAGCATTACCTTTCGCACCGACACTGATCACATACATAAAACCTTAACGGGCGTATATACGGTTGCCTATGATTTGGAATCAGGTGTAAGCCAAGGTGTCACCGATCCACAATACCTGCGTAGCCTTGAGGATTTTACGCTCTGGTTACGCGATCAGCCTGAAGTAATCCACGTCAATACCCTGAGTGACATCTACAAACGCATTAATAAAAACATGAACAACGATGCGCCGGAAGCCTATACTATTCCAACACGCAAGGATTTAGCAGCGCAATATTTGTTGCTCTACGAAATGAGCTTACCCTTTGGCCTTGACCTCACCACCTTAACCAATGTTGATAAATCTGCGAGTAAAGTCACCGCCACCCTGCGCGACGCTACCACCACAGAAATGCGCGCATTTGAAACGCGCTCGAATGCATGGATTCAAGAACATGCCGCTGGCGTATTTAGTGGCATCGGGGCAAGCCCATCAGTCATGTTTAGCCACATATCACAACGCAACGTTGAAGCGATGATATTCGGTACCTTCTTTTCGCTGTTTCTCATCACCATCGTTTTAATGATCGCAATGAAAAGCGTGCGCTTCGGTATTATCTCACTGTTCCCCAATGTGATGCCCATTGCGATGGGCTTTGGACTCTGGGGGATTTTAGTTGGTTCTATCGGCATGGCCGTTGCAACCGTTGCCGGTTTAACCCTCGGCATCGTTGTTGATGATACCGTGCATGTTATCTCTAAATACCTACGCGCACGCCGTGAAGGCATGAGCCCAGAAGAGAGCGTTGAAAAATCTTATACCGCAGTTGGACGTGCGCTGATTATTACCTCAGCAATCCTCATTTTCGGATTTCTTATTATGTCGCAATCAAGCTTCCGCATGAACTGGAGTCTCGGACTACTGTCTAGCATGACTATACTCTGCGCATTAATAGCCGACCTCTTAATGTTACCGACGCTGCTTATCGGCGGCGAACGTATTTTCTCAGCGGCGCATGCACTAGACAACAAAGCGGATAGCGCGCATGACCTCTGAATTTGACTGTCGCTGCCCCTCATTAATCTTATACAATCTGGAGAGCCCTATGTCCCCATTCTTACGTTTTGCCTCACTTATGCTCATCTTTTTAAGCTACACGAGCGTCAGCGGCGCTGATAGTGAAGCGATTAAAAACATCCGTGAGCAACTACAATTAGATGGCCTTGACGCAGCCGCCAAGGGCCTCGCCATTGCACAAGCCGTAGACGAACTCGAAAATGGCTTTGGCAACACAGACGTTCATTTAGAGATGACGCTGTCTAATAAACAAGGGCAACATAGTTCTCGCACTATGCGCAATAAAACACTCGAAGTCGAAGGCGACGGCGACAAGACTATGATCATCTTTAATACTCCCAAGGATGTAAAAGGCACCGCCCTGCTGAGCTTCACACATAAACAGGGTGATGATGATCAATGGTTATATCTACCAGCAATTAAACGCGTAAAGCGTATTGCCTCGCGCAATAAGTCCGGTCCTTTTGTTGGTAGTGAATTCGCTTACGAAGACTTAACATCACAGGAAGTCGAAAAATTTACCTATAGCTATGTACGTGATGACAGCATCGATGGCACTGATGTCTGGGTGGTAAATTATGACCCCGTCGATCCTAATTCCGGCTATAGTGTCCGTGAAGTATGGATCAGCAAACAAGACATTCGCTTTGAACAAGTAAAATTCTTCGATCGCAAAAAGGATTTATTAAAAACGCTACGCTGGAGCAACTACACGTTATATAAAGATCGCTACTGGCGCGCGCAAAAGATGCACATGGTCAATAATCAAAAAGGTAATGAAACCGTACTTATCTGGAGTGATTACAGCTTTGACAATGATTTTACTGATAACGACTTTTCACAGCAAGCACTCAAGCGTGCACGGTAAGTAGCGCAGAGTAGCAAGATGAATCTGAAAATTGTACGACATATACTCCCTAGCATCGTGCTCAGTGCAGTCAGCATAAACTACAGCCCTGCTGCTGAACTGAGCGGCTGGCTGGCATGGCAAGGACAGACCTTTAGTGAAGAAGGGCTTCAAAACCAATCGCAAACAAATCTATCGCTGGCTGGTCAAGTCGAAATCTATCATACGTTTGTTGACAGTCCTTGGGAATCCACGATTGAATTATTCGCACGCCTAGACCAAGAAGACGACGAGCGTAGCCACGCAGATATTCGCGAGGCACATGTACTTGGCATTTACGATGCTTGGGAATTTAAATTTGGGATCAGTAAAGAATATTGGGGCGCCACTGAATTTGCCCACCTTGTTGATGTCATAAATCAAACCGACATTGTCGAAAACATTGATGGCGAAGATAAGCTTGGTCAAACCATGCTCAAAGCCACTTGGTACAGTGACTGGGGTAGCCTCGAGGCATTTATTTTACCAGGGTTTCGCGAGCGCACATTTCCTGGTCAGGATGGACGCTTTATTGCTACCGGGGCCGTGGTCAATACGGACAAAGCCGCCTATGAATCTAGCGCAGAAGAGTGGCACAGCGATGCCGCGCTGCGTTTTAACGGCAGCTTCGACGCGCTTGATCTCGGTATTGGCATATTTCATGGCACCAATCGAGATCCGCTTATTCAAGTCGATGGTGACGGCGATTTAATCCCTTATTACGAGCAGATGACGCAGGTCTCGCTCGACACGAGTATTCCCCTCGCTGCGTGGTTATTTAAATTAGAACTACTGCAACGAGATAGCGACCAAGATCGCTATATCGCAGTCAGTGGCGGCTTTGAGTTTACGGTAGTTGGCATTTTTGAATCGGACAAAGACCTTGGCTTACTCGCAGAATATATTGGTGACGAACGTGGTGATGAAGCCACGACCTTCCTACAAAACGATTTATTTCTTGGTGCACGCATTGCTTTTAATGACGCTTTTGACACTGCCATCCTAGCAGGGGCAGCATTTGATTTAGACGGCGGTGGCCATCTCCTCAATCTCGAATACGAGCGCCGACTGAACGATGTGCTGCGCGTAGAAGTACAACTGCGCGTTTTCAATGATATTGCTGCCAACGATGCACTCTATCCACTACGAGACGACGATTATCTACAAATAGAGTTATTCTATCACTTTTGAATGACTAGACTTAA
>CBDUFM010000244.1:0-5206 GCA_965366325.1 uncultured bacterium | reverse complement strand
TTCCAGTTTGTATCTTATTACAGAACACAATTATAAACCATTATTAATCAACTACTTACACACATCATCCACGGACCTTTAGCGGTTGAGTCATCGCACACATGCGTTTTGCATTCGGCAAAATCAGCCTATGCCACGACGCGCAGCACATCAGCCACACCAATACAAACGGTCTCAGAATCATGGCTCTCAGCGTCAACAACGCCTACGTGCACAAAAGACCACCCTCATGCGTAAGCGTATTCGACGCCTAGAAATCGCCTGCTACGGCATCATCGCCCCCGCCTGGCTCGGGCTTTTATGTTTTATTTTTTATGCAGTACATGCGCATCTACATAACACCTATCACAATGCGTTACGTGGCTTAGGACCGGGCGTCGGTGCATTTATATGCTGCACCTGCATTGCCTATGCAGTCATTACCGATATACATGCCTGCAAACAACGACTCAGATCTTAAGTTAAATGTTCAGCATTTATAATGAGCAAAATCCAACTGTCTCAATCTAGGCAGCAATGCAGGACATCGAATTTAAAGAGCGCTCAAAGTCACGAGTAATATTTAGTAATATTTCTGCTTCTTTTTCTTTGGGAATATCTAAGGCCAAACTAAACATACGATCATACCCATAGAGCATCGAGTCACTACCCGTTCCATAGCCCGCCATTTGCGAAACCAAATCAGCCGCCTGCACAATTAAACACAGTGTCTGATCATCTTCAGGCGCTGCATGCGGTTCGTGATGAAAACGAATAACATTACGTAAGACTTGTGGCATTTTCCATACGGTTGAGAGAATCATACCAGCTTCCGTATGATCGATACCTAAGATATAGCGTTCAGCCTGTGAATAATCACTCGCATCGCCAGCCTCAACAGCATTCATATACTTTTCTGCGCCACCGCTCATAAATAAATTTAATACGACTTTGCCGAGATCATGAACCAAACCCGCCGTATAGGCAACATCAGCATCTATTTTTTTATTCGCATATTTTGAAATTTCACGTGCTGCAATAGCCGTGTACTGACAATGCTCCCATAAGGCTTCTTTTTCCGCCTCATATCCTGTTAATTCACGCTGTAACAAATCACCCATTCCCAATTGGAAAGCAACACTCATAACCGTGCGCTTACCTAAATAGGACACCGCCTCATGTACTGATTCAATGGTACGATTTAATCCAGACTCTGCTGAGTTCGCCACACGTAACATGGCAGCAGCTAAAGACGGATCAGCTATCACTATTTCGCCTATTTCTTCAAAAGTCACCTGTTCATGCAGATACACTTCCAAAAGATCAGTCAGCGCCTGTGATAACGGCGGCAGCGATTTAACCTGCTTAATCATTTCACGAACATCAACAGCCATGATTATTTATCCCTACAAAAGCCTATACTGCTTGCCGTTAACCGAGACACACATGTCACCCGTATCTGCCCACACTGAAACCGCACGATTTCTATGCCCAGCTACATCCTCTGCCGCTGGCACCAGCCCGTTCGCCTTTAATTGCTCACGCACGGCGGTTAATGTCACATCACCCATGGCAAAGGGCTGGAGACTGCCTAGCGCATGGGCGCCACCAACCACAGTGACAATACAATTATTTGCCTCTAAATCAGTGCCAAGATCCTGTAAGTTACGCACTAGTTCCGCGATAGCCGTATCTGCAAATTGACCGGGCTTGCGGTTGGCATGACGCTGACTAACGCCGGAATCTGGGAACACCACGTGCGCCAAACCAACTGCACTAGTCATTGGATCATAAACTGCGATAGCAACGCCAGCACCCAATTTGCGTGTCTGCAGATAGGATCCCGCCGTACGTGATACCGCGAGCTCACCCTGTTTCACGGTCAGCGATGTTCCACCATTCACATCATCAGGTAAATATTCCATGTCTCGCCTAGATTCCCCAGCAAAGAATGTTCACCTTAAACAAAGCACAAAAACATATTGCACGCAACTAGTTTTTTACCGGTCCCCTAAGGACCTTTGAACAATAGACTTACAAACGGCTATTTTTGTTCCATAATAAAGTGTCCCCTAGCAACTAGGGGACACTCAGCAAATACTGCTTAACTTTTAATCATTATAATAGCTAAAGAGCTACGTATAACACACTTATGGAATAGGCTTCAGATACTAGGCCTGGTCCTCATCACCACTCTCACTTAATGCACGCACGCGCGCTTGTGCACCAGCCAACTCTGAACGCAATTGCTTCAAGGCCTTCACATCTTCGCTGTGCGCAGTTTTCTCACGCTCAAGATCAGACTGTATAACGCTACGTTCTTGGTCGAACTCGCTACGCAGATTTTGACGGTCCTCTTTGAGCCCCTCAACGCGGCTCTTCTCGGTAGCCAATTCATCTTCAACACTACGCATACGCGCACGCAACTCTTCACGTTCCTGACGTAATTTGTTGACCTCTGATTTCAAACCACCGACGGCAAATTCCTCTTTACCACCAACGGCACTTTGTGCCGCCTCGTAGGCATCGAGGCGCGCCTTAGCTTCTTTTAATTCTGCTTCGAGGGCCTGATTTTGCTCACGCAGAGACGACAGCTCAACCTGCCTGTCGGCACCGCTGTCCTCATCACGTTTAATCGCCAAAATCTCTTCGTCACGCGCAAGTACCTGTTTATTCAACTCATCGATTTTCTTCTTCAGCACATTCTCTTCTAAGCGGTAATCATCAATTTG
The DNA here is from genome assembly GCA_965366325.1 of uncultured bacterium. Taxonomy (GTDB): domain Bacteria; phylum Planctomycetota; class UBA11346; order UBA11346; family UBA11346; genus JANQLF01. The sequence continues at coordinate 2,495 of CBDUFM010000244.1, read as the reverse complement.
CTCTTGCAATTCACGTGCAATTTTATCTTTGGCTTTTTCCGCATCAGATAATTTCTGCTCAAGATCTTTCAGATCACCTTCATTACTAGAAGAAGACTCCTCGTTGCGAGCGCGATATTCTTCAATCGCTGCACGAGATTGTCGTAGCACTTCCTTCAACTCATCGCGCTCAGCCTCAACTTTTGCGAGTGCGGCAGCACGTTCAGTCAATTGATCACGAATCGTATCAACAATCGCTACACTGCTTTCCGCCAGATCCTTGCTCAGACCTTCACGCACCGGTACGTCTTCATCTCCGGGCACTTCGCTCAGGGTTACCTCTAAGTCCGCTTGCAAATCGCCAATGTCCTCACTGCCCTGTTGCTGCCCAGCAATAGCCGCGAGTGCTGAAATTTGCTCGGCCATCTTGCGATTTGCCTCTTCGGCTTCGGATAAACGCTCCAACTTCCCTTGCAGGTCTTCAATTTCTTGCTGCTGTTTATCGCGTTGCTGATTCAGATGTTCAATAACTTCCTTACCACCAGCGGCAACCTCATCGGCCTCCGCTTGTATCGTAGCAATTTCGGTATCTTTTTCCGTGAGCACTTGTGCCAGCTCGTCTTCCTTTGCCTTCAGAGCCTGCTCTTTATCAGCAAGTGCGGCCTGTACCGCGCTTAACGCTGCAGCCTTCTCACTGACAGCACTCTGAGCCTGTGCTAAATCTTCCTGGAGACCGCGTGCCTTAGCGCCACCATCACTGGCCAGGGCATCAGCCAAAACAATGCCCGCTTGGGTCACTTCATTCGCAACACTAGGCTGCAAGGGCACCGATTTCTCACCAGGCATTTGCGCCAGTGCATCACGAACGCGGCTTCGTGCAGCAGCAACCGTTTCTGACTGCCCCTCTTCATCATCAGCAAGGTTTGCTAACTGATCAGCAAAACCATGAATGGTCTCTTCCAATTCATTCAGCTTAATACTGTTGTCGTGCAGACGTTGCTTGGCCTCGTCAGCCTCTTTCACTTTCGCATCACGTTGCTGGGTTAATTGACTGATAATTTCTTTACCACTTTCAGCCATTTCATCGCGCTCTTGCTCCGCTTCAGTCTTCAGACGTTCCATGTCTTCGACTTTTGCATCGCGATCAAGCTGGCTGGCTTTTATTTGCGCCAGCTCCGTCATCAGCTCTAATTTACGTGCACCCAATGCTCGAATAACGGCAGCGCTTTGATCGACTAAATGTTGTGCGTCTTCTTCTTTAGCAATTTCGTCATTATAATCATCAATCGCTAAGGCCAGATCTAAGACAGCATCATCACCAGCGAGATCTTCATCACCCTGCACTGCTTTCATAACCGCACGAGCCAATTCTTTTTCATGCGGCTTATCATCTTTATTAGCTTCAATTTCAGCCAAGGCGGCCTGTAGGGCGACTTCTTTCTCTTCGACTTCCATTGCCTTGCGACCAGCCTCTTCCGCCGCCGCCGCTAGAGCAACTTCTTTCTCCGTTAATTGATCTGCTAAAGCCTGCTTAGACTCCAGCTCAGCATTTTTCTCATCTTCCAGTGCTTTAATTTTTCCAACCAAACTCGCAATGCGGCTCGCAACTAATGCTTTCACCGCATCATGATCAGGTTTTGGCTGCGTTTCATCGAGTACAAGGTCTTCGCTTGCAGCTGCGTCGTCAGTTGGTGACGCTACAATTTGAGCATCTTGAAGGGCTTCATCGAGCTGCTCTTGTACTATACTTAAATCTTTTGCCGCTGTGGATTTATCTGCCAACGCCGCCAAGACTTTTTCTGCCTCTGCTTGTCGGTCATCAATATCGAAATCATTATTAGTGAGTGCTTCAGCCGTCACCTCAAGTTCAGACTCTTTGGCTTCTTCTGCAATACGCTCCAGTAAGGCATCGTAGTTGTTCTGCACGCGATCGTCTGCGGCTTTTTGCGCAACCGCTGCCAAGACCTTCGCTGCCGCTGCATTACGCGTATCGGCATCGGCGTCAGCATCAGCAAGAACAGCATCATGTTCCACACCAGCTGCTTCCGCTTGCTCGGCAATATCGCCCAGCAACGCGTCATAGCGCTCAATTACAGAGGTATCAGCTGCCTTTTGTGCCAACTCAAGCACCGCTTGTGCAGCCGCTGCATTGCGTGCTGGCTTATCAGCTTTGTCATCCGCCATGCTTGCATCGGTAGCAATACCCAATTCCTCAGCCTGCTGTTTAATATTCTGCAGCAAAGCATGGTAGAATTTAGCGGCTTCTGCTTGACTGGCTTGCTCAGACAAGGCAGCAAGCGCTTGATCAGCAGCAGCTTCACGACTATCCGCATCTGCCTCTGTATTACTAATCGAATCATCAACACGTAAGCCGGCCGCCTGAGATTGAGCGGCGATTTTAGCCAATAAAGCATCGTAAGATTTTAATTGTTGCTGCGCGTCAGCCTCTTCAGAATTGCGCGCTGAATCCGCTTCATCAACCATCATTTGCAAAGCGCTAATGCGGTTACGTTCTT
>CBDUFM010000243.1:0-5218 GCA_965366325.1 uncultured bacterium | reverse complement strand
CAAACCCAGATGTATAAACAGCAGAAGCCAAATACCCAATGTAACGTGGGTCACCATTAGCGAGCGCACGCGCTTCGGCCAATTTATTATAGGGACCAGCGACATCAAAGTCACAAACAAAATAGCCTAGTGGATTCTTCTTACCCAAAGCATTTTCATTGAGGACGTAGTGACGAATAATGCCTAAGCCTGACGGTGTACGAAATTGCTCAAGATCATTTGGGTTACTGACTGTGTATTGACGATTAAAGCCATAGCTCATCACAATACCATCGGTGTCTGTGTAGCGCTGTGGATCAGCAGGTGGCACTGAATGCTGCCATTCCCAACCACCCCAGGTACCGCGCATCGCTTTCTGAGTTTTCGCTGAGAGGCCTTGAGCAACAACATCTGCAAATGGAATCGTTGATGTATTCCATGCTGATGGCGTATCGGTGACCACACCTTTCTTACCAATGCCTGTACCACCCTCACTCGCATCTGCGGTGAATAAGATGATACCATCTTTTACCCCAGCCTCACCCTGTACAAAGTCACGCATAGCAATTAGAAACTCTTTACGCTTACCGTACCACCAATTTAAATAATCTTCGTATTTGGCCTTGTCATTTATCAAATCCTGACGAGTTGGCTGGGCAGCTCCGGTATCTTGCGCATACAGGCCAAGACAGCGATCAGAAAAGCTTATCGGCAATTGACTGCTGCGCGTGCGAATCCATGCGCCAACAAAGTTCGCCTTGCCTGAAAAAGGCGTGATTGTGCAATCAAGAATTTTCTTTAAGTCTTCATAGGTTTCCGGATCGGTTACATCGGCATTATGTGGTTCGGTCCAGGAGATATGGGTGTAATCGTCGCGTCCCTTAGGGCCTTTTTTCGCTTGATGAAGCGTACGACAGCGTTTTTGATTACCGTGACCGTTGGGACCCTTCGTTCCGCAATATTCATAATACGGCAACACATTTAAATCATACTCAACGGCAAGATCAATAATGTCTGACCAAATTCGTTCTGCCGGTGGATAAGAGTGCATCCACTTATAACCGCCATATTTCTCTGGGCTCCAGCCCTGATTAGCACCAAACTCTAACAAATCTTTAGAGAAGGTATTTATGCCAAGGAAATTCATAAGGCGTGCGTGATATTCAAACCAATCTTTTTGTTCATCCAATCCAGCCTGACGACCATCGCGTTTGCTGATAACGCCATCGGCCATCTCTTCGCGATAAAACAAATAGCGCTGTGGTAATTCCTCTGGCGGCAAGACCAACTCACATTTAATCTCGGCATGGTCCGGTGCTTCGTACAGTGCAATACGGCCAATGGCCGGACCCTTTGATACGGGATCATCTTTATGATCAAAACGCGCTATCGCGACATGGAACCCATCTTTAGGTGTATATTGGCGCGTACCTTTACCACGAATCATTTTCACATCTGAAAAATGATCGTGCAGGTGAAAAACAGAAACCCACTGCTTCCACTCTTTGCTGAGTGGATAATTAATCGATTCTGGGTGTGAATAGACATAGGGAATTTCCAAGCCATCACCAAGGCTCAGTCCCGTATGAAAGCCACGTGTAATTTCTGCGCCATGGTTACGCACAATGACGGAGCGCGGCTCGTCTTCCGGATAATCTACAACAAGGACGTAAGCCTTGCCACCTTGCAGACCCTTACCTTTACCAAGCACAAAGGACGCATAGCAGTTGGAAGAACCAGATGTATTTGCCAAGACCATCGCTTTGCGCTTGAGAATAGTCTCGTAGCTCACCGCATTGTTAGGTAACTGGGCAAAGTCGTGACCGGGCGCTTCGTTACTGAAATCGATTTCATCGACCAACTTCAGATCCTTCAGATCAAACGGTAACGTGGGGTGTACTGGCTCAGCTGCCGTAATCGCTGTCAGCAACAGCAGAGCCGCTATGAGATAAAGTGTGCGCACGGGTGTCTCCTCGGATCGGGGTTCTACTACCCTTTCCGAGAAAATGACAGCGGGGGACATTTATTTCAGTAAATTCATAAGTTATTAAATATTAACAACTTATGAATGATTCGCTATCTCACGGGAACTTCAACACGAATGTCATCGATAAGAAATTTTGCCCCAGGAAGATTGCCGCTTTGCAGCATAAACCAGTACACAGGGGCTCCCAGCGGTATCGATTCCGTCGCCGCAGGGCTATCGCCACGCATGCAATCGCTGAGACGAATACGTGCAGTCACCCACTTATTAGCGATCGGCACAAACTCACGATGGTAGTGCAGGTAATGATGGGCAGGCGGAGAAGCCAACCAGACACCCAGCCATCCACAGGACTCTGTAGCCCAATAGCGAAAACTGATGTACGCATCTTCTTCGACTACAAAATATGTTTTCTTATCGCTCTTTAACACGAACTGCAGCAGGCTAACACCATCATCCTTGCGCTCAGCAACCGCACAAAACAGGGAGTCATTACCAAGCGGCATTAAAGGGTTCGCCAAGATTGCACCTATTTTACAATCAGCCTCTAGCTGTCCGTTTTCAAAATTGATCTGCCATAATGTTTTATGCGTCGCTTCTTCACGCGGCACACTGCTCACCATATAATGCTCGCTGACGCGCAAATGATCTGAGGCCATTAAATAGACTGGTTGTGCCTGATGCCTCGTCTGCACTGCGACCGTGCCATGCTCCACCATTATCTGGGCGGTACCATCGCGATTAATTACCGAGAACGCCGTGCCAACGACTTCAATAGTAGCCTCTGCACTATGAATAGTCAAACGCTCTAGCTCTGTCCGCTTAGTAATTTCGCAACGAATAGAAGCATCTTCTAATTCAATGCGCTGATTAGTAACATAGCGCAGCAAAGAATTACTATCGAGATGGATGCGCGATGCATCTGCCAATATTAATGTTGCAGCTGCATCAAGTGCCGTTTGTATGTCCTGCCCAGGTTCCAACGCGCAGCCTGACCCTGAAATATTCTGACCATTAATCTGCACGCTGCCGCGTACAATTTCCAAACGAGGACCCTGTTCATCAACTGCTTCACCAAACCACGTCGAACCCAACAAAATAAGCAGCAAAGCTGCAGCAATAGATCCCCAGATTTTTGATCGCGAATCAGCGGTATGCGTTTTTTTATCTTGCGGGAATTCAATAATTTCTGCTGGTCCAGCAGCTTGATCCTTGGCATAACCCTTCAGCTGGGCGTGCAGATCTGCGTAACGCACAAACAAAGCCGCCACCTCCGCATCATCAATTATTGCCTGATCCAACTGAGCCCGCTCTTCACTGCTCAACGCAGCATCGTAATGACGTGCTATCAAATCTTCAACGTCTAGCTTACTCATATCTGTGCATCCTGACGCTGGAGATGACGCCCGCAGCATTCCAATAGCTGCTTACGCACACGGACTAAGGCTTTTTTAATTGCCTCGTATTTACCGCCTGTTTTCTGTGCGATTTCATGCAATCCCATGTCTTCATAATAACGCAACTGTATCATTTCTCGCATACGTTCGGTTAGCTGATCCATACAAAAATGCAAGGCCTGCTGTTCACGACCACGATCATCTTCCAGTTCTTCATGCTTATTGAAGGCCTGCTCAAGCGCATGCAGGGCATCATCACTAAATAAGCGCGACTGCTTTTGATGCTTGTCATACTGCTGAAGAATGAGATTACGGGCTATCCCACGTGCCCAGGCACCGAAAGAATATTGCTGATCGTAGTCGTCAAACTTCTTCCACAGTACAGTTGCCAGCTCCTGCATCACATCATCAACTTTATCCCAATTATATAAACTGGCTGCTACGAATGCACGCATGTCGTGCTGACAGGTGAAAAACAATTCCATAAATTCAGCATGTTTATCCTGATCGCTCATAGTTAACTCCAGTGACGATTACAACCCTTTCCGATTAAAACTCGTAAGGGGACATTTATTCTGCGCGCACATGCATGTTCAGCAGTGTATTTATATAAGGGCGGTACTTGTAAGCAATTATAAGTATTTGTCCCCAAAGACCACTACACAGGAAAGGGTGTATATCTACGGAGGAGTTTCACATGCTACGACCATTCTACAGCTGTATGCTATCATTCTGCACGCTCGCATACTTGCTCAGTGCCGAAACAGTCGATCTCGGCGCGCCTTACGGCGAAGCGCTGCTCATCGATGAAATTGACTGCAGTACAACTGTTGCAGATGGGGAATTCCTAGAATACCCCGCACAGGCCAGTGTCATCGAAAACATCCTCGGTAAAAACGCACGCGTTCTACCCAATAACAAAGATACCTGTTCCTATATGGCGTATCGACTTGGCCGCGGCAAAGGACTTAAAGCAGGCGCTGCCTATGTAATTAAAGTAAGCTATCCAGAAGACCAAGCGCGCAGTATGTATTTATTAAATCGCGGCAATGAAACCGGCATGGGCTTCGCCACTGGCGAAGCAGTCGCCGACTGCCTCAATGGACGTTACGTCAACAACAGTCCCGAATCACTTCAGTATCCACTAACACAAGACTACCAAGAATGGGAAACGTACTTTCACCTCCATGATCGCTACCCCGCGTTTAAATCTATTCGTGGTCGCGTCGAACGTACAGAGACGCCCAAAGACGGCTTCTGGTTTGTCATCGCACAAAATAAACGCAGCAACGCCCCATTCTCGCATGGCGCTGCCGTGGCTCAGATTAAACTCTACGAAGTACCAAATACAAAAGATGTAGATATTAATTACCCTGCAGAAGGCTTACCAAAACGCTATGTTTTTTGCCGTGAAGAAATGGCCGATGGCGTAGTTCGTGTGCCTCACGGCGAGGACGAGCCTGCATTTCGTGGCCTCGATAATCCCATCGACTGGTTCGAGTATAAAGCGCGCTACATGAAGTTCATTGGCATGAACACCTTTTCCAAGGATTTATTAGAATTTGGTCATAACCAAGGCTGGGCAGCAACGCCTACTGATAATAGCTGGTATGTTCAGTCCAGTGTACCTGACCGCTGGGAGCGCATGCTCAAAATGCTGCAAAAGTATGACCTCAATATTATGCCACTATTTGAATACGGTGGCAGCACAGGAAAAAATTCCTATGGCAAAGAAAAAGACATGGTCAACTTACAGGGCAATGCAGAATACACGCATATAAAATGGCTCGAAAAAAATTCACATGTCGATGTTACCGACCCACGTGCGCTCGATGATCTGAAAAAAGTCTTACAAATT
>CBDUFM010000242.1:0-5225 GCA_965366325.1 uncultured bacterium | reverse complement strand
CACCAAGAGCACAGGCATCAACAGGTTCTGCAGCTAGCGCTAGCCTTGCGCAGCAAGCACAAGCAGTGGCAGAAACGCAGTTGGAAATATTTGCAAGTATGCCTAGTCCAACCTTAGAAAAACTTAAATCACTCATGCTAGATGATTGCTCGCCACGCGAAGCCCTAGATCAACTCTATGCACTACAACAAGCAGCACGCAAAGAGTAAATACGCAGCACTGCGTTAGCGTGCAGGCAAATTTGGCATAGCTGCTTAAGCACGCAGGTATCCTAGGCCAGCGACTGAACCTCAAGCGCTAGGCTGCGTTCCTAGTAGCAGCACAACGTTACATAGGCCCAAGCCGCCTCTTTATTGAGCTACACAGATGGCAATCTGTCAATTAATTGCGCGGATCTAGGATGGCATTAGCAGTACCGGAGCATAAGCTGAAACTATGGCAGATATTCTCGATCAACGCATAGCTGAACTTCAACGTGCACAACGTTTACAGCAGTCTTTTAATGCGTGGGCACCTGCCTTTATCATCTCACTCTTTATCGGCGCACTGCTGATTATGTTGCTGCGTTTAAGTGTTAGTGATAGCGCTTGGCTAGAAATGCCACTGCTTGCACTGGCGACCTTAGCCCCACTACTGGTTATTCCTCCCGCATGGCGCAGGGAGGTGCCTCGACAAGACCTTGCTGCAGAAATTGACCTGCTCTGTGAAGGCCGTGGTTTGTGTATGGCGCTCTCAAGTCATGAGCAAGCTCATCGTGATCCTGATTGGATGGCGCGATTGCGGCGCAACTTAGAAGAGATGCGTCTACCCGCTTTTCAATGGCAGGCAGCCAGCTATCTGCCCGTCGTCTTCCTCTGCCTAGTTGTCGCTTTATGTATGCCACGTGCAGAGTCTCATCAGGAATTTACGCAACGCTTCGCACCATTTTTTGATGATTTAATCGCTGACCTCGAACAACTTGAAGAACATGATGTCATTGACGAAGACATGAAAGAAGAAAAAAAGCAAGAACTCGAACAATTAAAAGCCAAGGCGCAAGAAGATGGTATGAACCAAGAAATTTGGCTCGCCCGTGACACGATTAAATCCTACATGGACCAACAAAAGAAACTCGCTGGTCAGCGACTCGCGGAAGCAGTACTTGCCGCTGAGCAACTGAAGCAAGAGCAAAACAAAACCCAGCAACAAAAGCTCATGCAGGCCTTGGCCAATCTCGCTGAACAAAATAAAAACCTCCTCCAACAGCTCGATCCACAGCAAGCCAAGAATATGGCCGCAATGATGCAACAAATGGGTCAGCAAATGAAACTCACACCCGAACAATTAGCAGCATTAGAAGCGCACATGCAACGCAATGGATTAGATCTGCACAAGCTCGCTCAATTACAAGAACAAGGCGACGACAATGGGCTTCCCAAAATGGATAAACAACAGCAGCAACAGTTCGCCGAAGACTTGCTAGAAAAACTGAATAAACAATGTGACAACATGGGTCAGATGGGTATGAATGTCAGTGGCCTCTTAATCGGCATGCGCCAAAACGGCGGCATCAATCGCGGACCAGGCCACGTCCAATTGACTGAAAAAGATCCAACCAATATCGACACGGGTGCAGCAGAAGCCTTAATGGCTGGGGCACGCATGAATGCTGATGGTTCCATTACCCTTGCGGAAAGCGTCCGCAAAGCGGACATAAGTGATGAGGCCCTAAAAGAGGCCGTGCGCGCTGCAGCGCAACAATTTGATCCCACGGCCGCAGATGCACGCCGCAGTCAAACAGCCCCACGACACCGCTCTACTATTGCTCGCTATTTTAGCAGTCAAAACAATACAGCGACGAACGATAGTAAAGCTGCAGACCATGCAGCACCCGAAAAAGTCAAAATCCTAGACAACGACCAACAGCAAGAAACACCTATCGAAACCGCAGCACCAGCTGAGGAAGGCGACATAGATTTCCCATGACACAATTATTAAGTGAAGAGCATATTGAACGTGTACAAAAAGACTGTCAGAACGTACTCGATGCACTCAACAATATTATTCTCGGCCAAGAGCATTTATGCAAATTAGTCCTTGTCGGTCTCCTAGCAAAGGGCCACGTATTACTCGAAGGCATGCCGGGGCTTGGCAAGACCGAACTCATCAAAGCCCTGTCGGCGTTGATAGGCCTAGATAATTCTCGCATACAATTTACGCCTGACTTATTGCCGGCAGATATAACTGGTACACGTATCTTACAAGAAGATGATGACGGCAAACGCAGTATGCAATTTCAAACAGGCCCCCTGTTTAGCCAAATGGTCTTGGCAGATGAAATTAATCGTGCTAGTCCCAAAACACAATCAGCGCTGCTGCAGGCGATGCAGGAACACCATGTAACCGTTTTCGATCAGACCTATGCCCTACCCCAACCATTTTTCGTTTTAGCAACACAAAACCCCGTAGAGCAAGATGGCACCTACCCGCTACCAGAAGCGCAACTAGACCGTTTCGCAATTAAGATCACCGTCATGGGTATAAGCACCGATACCCTCACCAGCTTGCTTATTTCCCGTCCACAAGGTCGACCAGAAATGCCGACCGCGATATGGAATACTGAGCAAGTTCAACATGTGCTCGACAGCGTCAAACAAATCGCATTACCGGAAGCTGTGGCCTCCTATATCGCACGCCTAGTCAATGGAACGCGACCTGAATTAGAAAGCAGCTCTGAATTCATTAAACAACATGTACGTTGGGGCGCGAGCCCACGTGCCGGACTCGCCCTCTGCAATACTGCGCGCGCACTGGCCTTGATAAACGGTAAACCTGCCGTCGGCTTTGAGGATGTAAAAGCACTCGCCGCTGCCGTCTTGCGACACAGATTAATATTGAGTTATGAGGCTAATTTATCTGGTATCGACAGCGATAAAGTCGTCCACCATCTGTTAACGGAAATACCGGAGCTGAACAGCTAAATGTTTTCTTCTCGAATTCTCTCCGCCTTAATCGGCCTACTTTTTCTGAGCCTTTGTCATCTCCACGCTGCTACAACAACACACACGTCTAGCCTTATAGTCCGTGGACAAATTCCGTGGGCTAATCAAGAATCCTACACACCAGTGTTGGTACACTTAGAATCAAATATCGACGATAGTATAACGCTCCGCGTCAAAGCATCTGGCAACAGCATTAGCGCACAGAAAACAGTATCAGTTAAAGCTGGCCAACGACATACCGAAACAGTGCTCCTCCCTAGCAGCCTGACTGAAATACACAGCGCCACTATTCAATGGCAAAGCAATGCTAATGGTAAAACCGGAACGGCACATTGTTCACGAAACATTGAATACAGACAAACCAATGTTTTGGTCATTGATCGTGACAAATCAATTGTCGGCAACGAGTTTCTCAATGATCTACCAGAACCAAAGTTTTCTTATCATGGTCAAAAATACATCGACTTAGAAAGTAATATCATTCCTGACTACTGGCAGGGCATTCCGCTTTGGCTCTGTTTAGTCATTACCCCCACTGCCGAACGCAACCTCACCCCGCCACAAATACGCGCGCTCCAACAATGGCATCACAGCGGCGGATCGCTCTTTTTTACCAATGAGGAATTGCAAAGTAAATGGTCACTACAACGTGGCGTCGTCGCAGAACTCGCCAATGAACACCACCCACGCGCCCTTCATCAAGCCGTCAATCTCAATAACGCTCAAATTCGCAGCTCCATTAATCAGTATCAAGTTCCGGGCACTGATGAAGTACCCACCGGCGCATTCATCTTTATTCTCATCATTTTTATTATCATTGTTGGTCCAGCTAATTATCTGTGGGTTAAACGCATCCAACAACTACATCTCTTTCTCATCACCACACCGATCATCAGCTTCATCTTTTGCATTGTTCTTGGCACATTTGGCCTACTTGCCGATGGGCTCTCAGCGCATCGCAGTGTTATTGAACTTACGTGGTTAAATCACCAACAAAAGCAGTCCTGCTCCTTTACCAGTATTTCTTGGTTCAGTGGACTCAGCCCAGGTGCAATTCAAATCAGCAATGACAGTGAAATACGCATTTTAGACGACGAAGCCTATGATGAATACAGCCATAACAGCAAGGGCCTGTCCGCAAACTGGGACACGGTGCAAACCGTCACTGGTGAGTGGCTCTTATCGCGTACGCACCAACAGATTCAGGTCAGCAGTCCACGAACGGAAGAACGTCGTCTTTTGTTAGAACACGACGGCACACAGTACCATTTAAAAAATGGCTTTGATAATACAGTCACTGCCTTTTGTTGGGTAGACCCCAGCGGTAATATGTGGACTGCGAATAATGTCTTGAGTGGCCAAAAAAGCGTCCTGAATCTTGAGGACAAAAGCAGCATCTTCCTTGATCGTGAAATTAAACGTTTCTCCGCCAACGCTCAACAGATCTGGCGTCGAGGAAATAACAAGGAACATTTCCAAGCACAAATGGAAAAACCATTACATACCTTACCCGGACCAGACGCGGATGATGCCGAAACTCCTACCGTACTTCTCTGTGGCACACTCCAAGCGGAGGTGAAACCATGAGTTTTGTTGAGGTTAATAATCTATCTCGCTCTTTTGGCGACATTCACGCTGTTCGCAACATAAGCTTCGCCTTTGAAAAAGGTGATATATTTGGCTTCATCGGTCCAAATGGTGCCGGTAAATCCACAACCATGCGCATTCTTGCTACCTTAGACCTACCCAGTGCCGGCGATTGCCTCATTGATGGGCTCAGCACTGTTGATGACGCCGATAAAGTACGGCATAAAATTGGTTACATGCCTGATGCCTATGGCGCCTACCCAAACATGACGGTCGAGGAATATTTGGATTTCTTTGCACGTGCCTATCAAATGATGGGCAACGCTCGTCGTCGTGCGGTAAAAGACACCATGGATTTCTGTCAGTTAGAAGGCATCAAAGAAAAGCTTATTACCACGCTCTCCAAAGGTATGAAACAACGACTCTGCCTCGGCCGCTGCCTCATTCATGATCCACAAATGCTCATCTTAGACGAGCCCAGTGCTGGCTTAGATCCACGCGCGCGCATTGAGTTTCGAGACCTGCTCAAAATATTAGCCGAACAAGGCAAGTCTATTTTTATCAGCAGCCACATCCTCTCTGAATTAGAAGAACTGTGTAACGGCGTTGCTATCATTGAACAAGGCGAACTCGTTACGACCGGCAACGTGCGTGAAA